>NZ_JBPGXU010000059.1:0-24864 GCF_056755675.1 Luteibacter sp. KNZ12-1A
CCACCTCCCCACCCATCCCCCACCCCCCCCCCCCCGCCTCCCCAAATCAAGTACAAATCAAACCAGCGCTGCAACACCGCCCCCCCCGCGGGGGGGGGGCCCCCCCGCCCCGGGGGGCCCGGTCGACAGGCCATCTACGCTTATTCGACCCCGGTCACCCACACCTCCACGCGGCGATTGGGCGCCAGGCATCCGATCAACTGTCCACGCGGCGCGTCCTCGCAACCCTTCACCGGATCGGCTTCGCCCAGGCCCTCCGCGGTCACACGATCGGCGGGGATGCCTTGCGCCACGAGATAGCCCTTCACCGCCTCGGCGCGGCGCTGGGACAAGGCCCGGTTGTAGGCGTCGCTACCGAGACGATCGGTATAGCCGACGATGCGTACGGATCGCAGCTTGTCTCCCTGATCGCGCAGCGTCGTGGCCATCTCGTCCAGGCTGCCCTTGCCGGCTGGCGACAACTCGGCGCTGTCGAACGCGAAGAGTGCATCGGCGGACAGCACGCGCGGCTTGCGCGCCGCGACCGGCGCGGGGGCTACCGGGGCGGGAGCCGGCGCCGCTTCCTTGACGAAGTCGGCACACGCCTCGGGTTTCCAGTAGAAGCTGCGAGCCAGCTTGTCGTCGTCGAACAACACCTTGTACTGGCACACGGTCACTTCGTCGCTGCCGGGTTTGCGGAAGTTGAACACGTAGTTCCACTCCCTCACCCCCCAGATGCCTTCGCTGAAGTGGGGATACCCGATCAAGTCGGAGACCTGCTGCTTATTGAGCCCGGACCTCATCTGTCGCAAGTTCGACAGGTTGGGAAACGTGCCGTCCTTGTGCATGGGCGTGACCTCGCCTACCGCCGGCCACACCACTTCGCCTGCCGAGCGGCCGTCCTTCGCCACGTCGTGACTGATGTTTCCACAGGCCGCCAGTGCCAGTGCGAGCGAGACCACGGAGATGCCTTTCAACGATGCGCGCATGTTCTTGATTCCTTGGATAGCATTCATGGGTTCGCTCCTCACCACACCACGGCCGCGCCGACGCCCGCGCCCGCATCGCCGCGCGAGTTGGTCGTGGCGTTGAGCTTCAGCACGTAGCGTCCGCTCTCGGTAATGGTCGACATGCCGACGGCGATGCCGGTCTCGCCATGGAAGCTGCCCACCGCCACCGCCGCCGCGTTCTGATTCGGCTGGTAGGCCTGCGGCAGGCTCGACATGGCCATCGCCGAGGCGATGCCCGCGTTGGCGCGGTTGCCGATGCGATTGAGATCACGGTCGACGCTCTGGAAGCGCTGGTCGACATAGTCCTTGGTCCAGTTCTTCGCGCTCTCGATGGCCTGGTCCAGCTGGCCCACGTTTACCGCGTCGGTGCGGTTCACCCCCGCCGCCACGTTGGTGATGGTGCGTTCGTTGCCCACCGAACCGACGGAGACGGTGTTGGACTGGTTGGCCACCGAGCCCGCGCCGATCGCGACACTGTTGTCACCCGTGGCCGACGAACCCGCACCGATCGCCGTGCTGTTGTCGCCCGTGGCGGTCGAGGGCGTGTTGTTGTCCCCGCTGTTCTGGTAGGTATTGTTGGTCGTGCTGCCGCCACCTCCGGTCGGGAAGTTGTTGACGACATTGGACAGGTTGATGATCTGCGAGCCGAGCAACTCCAGCGTCTGGTTGGTGGCGTACAACTGCGATCCATTGATCGCGTCGGTGCTGCTGCCACTGATCCGGCCGGCCGCCAGGTTGGTGATCGTGCGCTCGGCGCCCAACGCGCCCACGCTCACCGTCGAACCCGGTGTCGTGCCCGCGAAAGCATAGGTGGTGCCATTGAGCGTGGTGCTCGCCGTACCCACCGCCGCATCCGTCGACGAACCCGCACCGAGTGCCACGCTGCCGGCGAACGCCGCCTGCGAACCCGCGCCCAGGGCCAGTGCCTGGATACCGTTGGACACCGCGTTGGTACCCAGCGCCACGCCATCGGCGAGGTTCACCGTGGCGTTCTGGCCGATCGCCGTGCCACCCGGCGCCGTCTGCTGCACGATGGCGCCGTTGCCCATGCCGATGCCGTTGTCGCCGTTCACCGTGGTCTGTGGACCGATCGCCACCGACTCGGCACCCGCCGCCAACGAATCGGAAGCGGTGGAGTTGGCGTGGAAGTACTTGATCGGCGTGACCGAGAAGGAACTCATCGCGCCCTTCAGCTGACGCAACGACACCGCGTCCTGGTCCTCCGTGCCGTCCGCCAGATTGGTGATCTGACGGAAATCCGTGGCGTTGCCCACGGATACCGCACCGAGCAGGGTGCGGTCGGTGGTGTTGTACGGAACCACGTTGGTGCCGACGAGGATCGAGCCGGAGGCAGGAGCGATCGCACGATCGGACACGGCACCCGAACCCAAGGCCACGCCGCCCAAGACGGATACGCCGGTGCCCTGGCCCAGGGCTGTCGCGTTATCCGCGGTGGCCGTCGCACCGACGCCCGCCGCCAGTGCATTGATGCCGGTCGCACCGTCGTTGGCGTAGTTACCGCCCTGCGTTCCGTTGTCATTGACGCTGTAGTAGTGGATGGCGTTGGCGGCCACCGTGTCGTTCAAGGTTTCCAGTGCCTGGTTGGTGGCGAACAGCTGCGAGCCGTTGATCGCATCCGTGCTGTTGCCGTTCACCTGTCCCGCCGCGACGTTCGTGATGGTGCGCTCGGCACCCACCGCACCGACACTCACGGTGCTGCCAGGCGTGGTCCCCGCGTAGGCATAGGTGTTGCCGGCGATGGTTCCGCTGGCGGTTTGCACCACCGTGCCCGTGGTGCTTCCCGCACCCAAAGCCACATCGCCCACGTTGGCACCGGCAGTGGCGCCGTTACCGATCGACACGGCGTTTTCCGTGTTGGCCGTCGATACCGGACCGATCGCCACGCTGTTCAATCCGTTCGGCAGGGAATCGGCCAGGTTGGAGTTGGCGTGGAAATACTTGATGCCACCGGTATCGATCTGGTTGAAGATCTGCTGCAACGAGCTGTACGTGTTGCCACCGTAGGTGATGCTGGTGTTGATCGTGCCGGTGGCCGGATCGTAGGTGGTGCCACCGCCGATCGTCGTGGCGATGGTGTCGCCCAGGTTGGTTACCGTGTTGCCGAGATTGGTGACGCTGGTACCCACCGTGCCGATCGCCTGGTTCGCCGCGAACAGCTGCGAGCCATTGATGGCATCGGTGCTGCCACCGTCGACACGGCCGGCCGCCACGTTGGTGATGGTCCTCTCCGCGCCGACCGCGCCCACGCTGACCGTCGAACCCGGCGTCGTGCCCGCGAACGCGTAGGTGGTGCCGTTGATCACCGTGCTGGCCGTACCCACCGCCGCGTCCGTCGACGAACCCGCACCCAGTGCCACGCTGCCGGCGAACGCCGCCTGCGAACCCGGGCCGAGTGCCAACGCCTGGATGCCGTTGGACACCGCGTTGGTACCCAGCGCCACGCCATCGGCGAGGTTCACCGTGGCGTTCTGGCCGATCGCCGTGCCGCCCGGCGCCGTCTGCTGCACGATGGCGCCGTTGCCCATGCCGATGCCGTTGTCGCCGTTCACCGTGGTCTGCGGACCGATCGCCACCGACTCGGCACCTGCCGCCAACGAGTCGGCGGCCGTGGAATTGGCGTGGAAGTACTTGATCGGCGTGACCGAGAAGGAACTCATTGCGCCCTTCAACTGACGCAGCGTCACGGCATCCTGGTCCTCCGTACCATCCGCCACGTTGGTGATCTGGCGGAAGTCGGTGGCATTGCCCACGGATACCGAGCCGAGCAGATTGCGGTCGGTGGTGTTGTACGGAATGACGTTGGTGCCGACGAGGATCGAGCCGGAGGTGGGAGCGATCGCGCGATCGGATACCGCGCCGGAACCCAGCGCCACGCCACCGAGTACCGACACACCGGTGCCCTGACCGAGCGCGGTGCCGTTGTCGGCGGTGGCCGTGGCGCCGACACCCGCCGCCAGCGCGTTGAGGCCGCTGGCGCCGTCGTTGGCGTAGTTCCCGCCAGGAGTGCCGTTATCGTTGACGCTGTAGTAGTGCACGGCACCCGCGGTCACGTCGCCACCGATCTGGTTGAAGATCTGCTGCAGCGAGCTATAGGTGTTGCCGCCATAGGTGACGCTGGTGGTGATGTTGCCTGTGCTGGGATCGTAGGTGGTGCCGCCACCGATCGTGGTGGCGATGGTGTTGCCCAGGTTGGTCACCGTATTGCCGAGGTTGGTGACACTCGTGCCCAACGTTCCGACGGCCTGATTGGTCGCGAACAACTGCGAGCCATTGATGGCATCGGTGCTGCCGCCATCGATGCGCCCCGCCGCCAGGTTGGTGATGGTG
The DNA here is from genome assembly GCF_056755675.1 of Luteibacter sp. KNZ12-1A. Classification (NCBI taxonomy): domain Bacteria; kingdom Pseudomonadati; phylum Pseudomonadota; class Gammaproteobacteria; order Lysobacterales; family Rhodanobacteraceae; genus Luteibacter; species Luteibacter sp. KNZ12-1A. The sequence goes on from NZ_JBPGXU010000059.1 coordinate 4,338, forward strand.
CGTTCCGCACCCCCGGCACCGACGCTCACCGTGCTTCCGGGGTTCGTACCCGCGAAGGCATAGGTCGTACCGTTGATGGAGGCACTCGTCGTGCCGACCGCCGCGGTGGTGGTCGAACCGGAGCCCAGCGCGACATCGTTCGCGTTGTTCGCCGTGGCCGCGTTGCCGAAGGCTACCGAGCCGGCGCCGAGTGCGCTGCTGGCGTTGCCCAGGGCGACGGAGCCGACACCCTGGGCGTTATTGCCGTTACCGGCCGCCACCGCGCCATCGCCATTCGCCGTGTTGTTCGAGCCAACGGTCACGGCGCCGTTGCCGATGGCGGAGTTCGGATCGCCGATGGCGACCGCGCCGTTGCCGTTGGCGGTCTGCGCTTCGCCCAGCGCGACCGCACCCAGGCCACCGAGCACCTGCGAGTTGTGACCCGCGGCGAACGAACCCGCACCGGCACCGGCGGCAACCGTATTCGTGTCGCCGATCGCGACCGTGGAGGCCGCCTGCGCCTGTGACGACGTACCGGCCGCCACGCTGTTGATCCCCGATGCGGTGTTCGCGCGGCCCAGCGCCAGCGCATTCGTCGCCGTCGCGGAACTGCCGCCCACGGCGGTGCTGTTCGTGCCCGACGCCAGCGTGAAGTTACCTATGCCGACCGCACCCACGCCACTGGCGACGATATCGATACCCAGCGCGATGGCGTTGTTCGCCGTGGCACCGCCGCCCGCCACGCCGCTTTGAAGTGCGCCCACGTAGATGGAATTGATTCCCGTCGCCTTCGCCTGCCTGCCGATGGCGATGGCGTCGGCCTGGCTCGCGTTCGCCTGCAAGCCCATGCCGATCGAGTAGAGGCCCGACGAACTCACGTCCGTGCCGATGGCGATGGCCGATTCGGCCGATGCACCCGTCCCGACGGTGCGGGATCCGAGGTAGACCGCATTGAGGGCGGTCGAGTAGGCCTGCCAGCCAATGGCGGTCGCGTGGGCGAATACGCTTTGCGACGAAAGGCCTACCGCTGTCGCTCCTTCCCCCGTGGCTACCGTGAAACCGCCAAGGGCGGTGGCCTGTCCGTTGTTTGCGGCGGCGAACGTACCCAAGGCCACGGCGTTGGGCGCACCGGTGACCTTCGCACCCCAACCGCCCGCGAAGCTATTGGTCGAAGCGGCGTCGACCATGACACCGGTATTGGCGCCGATGGCAATGCTGCCCGCGCCGGCCACGGTGATCTGGTTGCCGATGGCTGTCGAGTTGACGCCGGTCGCGTTGGTCGCATAACCGAGCGCAGTGCTTTCAAGACCGGTCGCATGAGCCGACAAGCCAAGCGCGACGTTAGATGAATCGTTTGCGATGGCCTGGGTTCCGATGGCGACCGCATTCGGTCCGGACGCCGTGACGTCCGTGCCGATGCCGATCGCGCCACCGGCGAGCGCGCCCGTGCCGTTAGCGGTACGCGCACCGATGTAAACGGAATTGATCGCATTGGAATAGGCTCCGAAGCCAACGGCAATTCCGTTCTGGGCATTGACAGTCGAGCTATAGCCGAGCGCCAGGGCGCCCAATACGTTGGCTCTTGCCAGCGACCCGATAGCCGTTGCCCCGATGCCGCTGCTCGCAGCCCCATAGCCCATGCACGATGCGGTGCTGTTATAGGCGTTGTAAGGCGCCGCCGTGCAGTCGACCGCCTGTGCCGCCGCCGATCCGCTCCATCCGATCCACCCTGTCGCCAGCAACAGGGTCAAGGCCATGGGGGCGAGGCCGCGTGATGGGGATCGGTGCCGGCCTTGTCCCGAGCTGCCACCGCGGTGGCACGTCGCTATCTCCGAAGCGACCACGAGCTGGTTCAGCGCGCGGTTCCAGACTTTGCTATGTATCTTGTTCATACGATTTCCTTCTGCAGGGGCTGATGCACCGGGGGAACGTGGTTGGGAACTGAAACGCAGGCGCGCAAAGGGCCGCGAACGCAGGAACGCGTCCGGGTGGAGGGCTGGAGGTTTTTATTTACGGCCGCGCGCGAACGCGCACGGACGTCATACGTCCCGTCGGGCGACGAGAAGGCTCAGATCGAGCTTGGTCGTAATCGCGAGCGTGCAGTGGGCGGGGGGTGCTGGGCCGCCATTAGGGGAAACCGGGAGCTTCCGGGTCGGGGAACGCTGGAATGGTTTCGGCCCAGGCAATGGCCTGTCCGGAAATTCCGCTCGCTAATCCACCTGGATGGGTACGAATTATCCATCGCGTGTGCCACTCCCCCTGCAGCTTTCTTCCATGGTTCAGCCGGCATCGATGCCGGAACATGACCCGTGGTTTTTTTATAACGCAATTACTCCTACAGGAAAGATATGCACGATCTAAATCGTGACGTCTATCTCACAAAATCATCACACTTTTTTGATGTCGATTTTCAGGACAAAGATGGCACGTCGGTTGCTTCGACGCGCAAGGATGCACTGTTCCGGCAAAAGCGGTAGTGGGGCAAGAAGATGAGCTTCTTAGCTGCGATTGAAGTATCGGCTGGCATTCGCACGCGCGGGCCGGTAGATATCACCAACCCTTTCAGTTCACCACGCCATGGATCTCCGCGACATAACCGCCGGGAAACCTGACCATGGCCGCGCGGCGGTCGCCTTCGGGGTGCGCTTCCACGACTACCGTCGCTCCGCTGTCACGTGCGCGGCGAAGCGTGGCATCGAGGTCGCCGACTTCATAACCGGCAAGTTCGGTGCCATAAGGCCAGTCGAGGTGGCCGTCGGTCACCAGCACCGTCGCCCTGCCGAAACCCGAGACGAGACGGATACGCCGGTACGTGCCAGCGCCGCGACCGATTTCCACCGCGGATGCGTGGCGCTCGTCCGAGAGCACCCTGCCATGCGCGAACGCCACGAATGCCTTCACGAACGCGTCCGCCGACTGGACCGGGAGATAGATGCGATTCTCCGGCACATGGTCCAGCGGCGCGGACTCCGCTTTCTTCGTGTGCCAGTAGAACTGCATGTTCACACCGCCGGGAAAGGTGACCACCGCATCGCGGCCGATGGGATCGTCGAAAGGCGCCACCAGGGTCGCGGCGCCAGCGGCGTTGGCAGCCTTGACCGCTTCGTCCACGTCGGTGACGAGATAGCCCGTGCGCTCCTGCCCGAAGGGATACGGTACCGGCGTCTGGAAACCGAATACGGAGATCGCGCCGGAGGGCGTGCGAACCACCTGCGAGGTCGTCTTCGATGGAGTCGGGGTCACCGTGACGACCACCGGGGTCGTCGGCTGGCCGGCGAAGGTGGCGGCGAAGCTACGGACGAAGGCGTCCAGATCCGCGGCGGCGACGTACACATGGGTCGTGTCGTATTGGGGACCGACCGAGAAGTCCCGCGTCGAAGCGAAGGCGGCCGGCACGATCGCCAGCGACAGGGTGGCAAGGAGAATCTGCGTTCGAGTCATGATGTATTACCGCGCCTCCGGTAGACGTTTCGCCGTGGGAAGGCGGAGGGTATGTGGCGGCCGCATGGGAAGATAGAACGTTTGGGATGTCGCCGGGTGGTTTTGTGCAAGCTTGTTCTTGTAGAGAGCAGGCATGTACGTTAGAGCCTGGCTCATCGCCTTTTTCGGACTACACATGCGTGGATGCGAGGCACACGACGCGGTCATCCTGGCTGCCGAGGGCAATCATCGGCTGGACACGCCGAAGCAACTGCTGACGGTCGCCGGTGAAACCTTGCTCCAGCGTACCGTCCGCATGGTCAAGGCCACCGGCCCGACCCATCTGATGGTGGTGTTGGGCGCGCATGCCGAACGGCTGGCTCCCTTGGTGACCGGTACCGCCATCCTGTTCGACCCTACATGGGAAGAAGGCGTGGCCTCGTCCCTGCGTCGCGCGGCGGCGGCACTGGCCGGCCGGTCATACCCCTTGCTGGTCGCCGTGGCTGACCAGCCTTGCCTCACCCAGGAGCACCTCGACAAATTGCTGGTCGCCTATGACGGCAGCTGTGACGTGGTATCGGCTTATGGAGATGCCCTGGGTCCACCGGCGTTGCTTCGTCCACAGACGCTGGCCCAGGCAGGTGCGCTCCGTGGCGATGCCGCCTTCCGCCGCCTATGGGCTGGCGGGCATCCGGCGGCCATTCGTCGCGACGCCTTGGCTCGCGGCCTGGACACTCCTGAAGACGTGGCCGATGCGGTTCGTGCGGGGCTTATCGACGGCTAGCGGGGCATGCGGACTGCGGCGTGATACGCATGTCAGGAGATCGCCATGACTTGGGCCTGCCCGCTACCGCTCCAGCACGGTCTAATGACATCGCTGGACAATGCCGATGGTTATGGCTGGTAAAGACCACAGGGGGAACTGCTTTGAATATACGCACCCGAGCTCCCGGCTACCAATGGATATTGGCGATGCTGCTCGTCGCCCTGGCGTTACTTGGCCATGCCACCGCGGCCCGAGCCGACGATGCGGACGACCCTTACGCCTGCGAGACCGGGATGTTCACGGATGCCGCCAAAGCCATCGGGTTCGCTGGCGGTGACGCCTTATGGGGCGACACCATGGTCAATGCGTGCCGCTACGACCCAGGCCGCGATAACCGCGTCATCGTTGCCCTGACCTATCTCGCGGGAGAGGAGAAGAGCGGCCAGAAATCCAACGACGACTCCAAATTCATGCGCGATCTCGATGTCATCGTCCTTGACCCGGATCAACACAAGGTCATGGCACATGCGCACGAAGACGCGGCTGTCGAAGACGGCGGCGCTCGCCTCGAAAGCATCGGCATCGATACGGCACGATACATGCTGGCTCCCGGTCTGCGTGCTTTTGGAGTGAGTGTGAATAATGAAACTCACTGCACTTGTGCGAATAACAGTTCCACGAATCTCAAGCTATACGTGCAACACGGTCATCGGCTCGACAACGTCGCCACCATCGAAATCCGTTCCAGACAGGCAGGCTATGAGATGGGTGCGGAAATCCCAGCCGCTTGCACTTCGACCGCTACGCAAAAGAAAACCGTCATCAATATCGCCAAAACCAGTAGCCACGGTCTGGCCGATCTACAACTCGTCACTACAGTGACGGGGGAATACGACTTCGACGAAGATCCTTCCAAGTGCCCGGCACTCAAACCGACGAAAACGATAACGACACTTCATTTCGATGGCGCGACGTATAAATAGCGCCTAACCAATCATGACGAGGCCTTTCGGCAGGGGCGGGCGTCGCCCGTCTACCCCTAGGATGACCTGAGAACAAGGAGAACGAACCGTGTCGACGGAAGATTGGCTGAAACAAGGTATCAGCGCCGCTTGGTGGGTCTTGTTGGCCTGGTGGATATGGAGTTCGAGGGGTAACAAGAATGCCACGCGCGGCGAGCCGTGGCATACCCGAATGCTGCTCTATTGGATACCACTGGTGGTGGCGTTCGGCTTACTCGGGCCGGGCGACTGGTTCGGTCACACCTGGTTGCGCGAGGGCATCATGCCGCATACGGTGCCCGTGTTCGCTGTTTCGCTGGTCATCGTCGTCGTGGGGGTGGGGCTGGCCATTTGGTCGCGCGTACTCTTGGGGCGCAACTGGAGCAGCGTCGTCCAGATAAAGCGCGACCACGAACTTGTGGAGGCTGGTCCATATCGATACATTCGCCATCCCATCTACACCGGTATCCTGATCGCGTTCATCGGAACCGCGGCGAAGGAGGGCGACGTCCGTGGGATAGTCGCCATCTTGATACTTTTCGCGTCGTTCTGGCGGAAGCTACGGATGGAGGAGCGGATGCTTGGGGAAACATTCGGTGAGACGTACGCCGCATACAAGAGACGTACGAAGGCGTTGATTCCCGGGATTCTCTGAAGCCCATCCATTCGCACTCCGTTTGACGACACTCAAGATTCGTCTTGAAGGCATCACTCAATATTACTTGCGCGCGGCGATGATCTCGCTCAGGTAATCGGGAGTACCCTCGATACGTACCAGATGCGGGTATTGCAGACCGCCGTGATAGTCCACCGGGATCGTACGGTAGCGGCCCTGATACTTCACCGTCAGCGCGATGGGTGTCTTGCTGTCCTTGGCGGCGGTAATCGCGCTGGCCAGGGCGTCCTTGGAATAGGTGTTGCCGTCGACGGCGACCACGGTGGCGCCGGTGCTGACGCCAGCCTTGAACGCAGGACCGTCCCAGCGCACGTCGTTGACCTTGCCGCTGTCGGTCATCGTCAGGCCGATCGACCACGTGAAGTTGAGTAGATGGCGGGGGGATTGGGGCCGTCCGTCCGCCTGCTTCTCGTACTCGCTTTCTTTCTCGTCGTAAATCAGCTTCCAGCCCGTGGCCGCGAGGCCATCCTGAAGTGGCGGGTTCAGCGTATTGACGTGCGCGCTCAGGAAGCTTGCCCAATCGTACTTGGCGACACCGTTCAAGGCTGCCACCACGTCGTCGAACGTGTAGATCCTTGGCACATAGCTACCGTTGTCGACGCCGAAGAACGCGCGCGCGAAATCGTCGAGCGACTGCTTGTCGTGCGTCAGGTTGCGAAGCTTGGCGTCGACGGCCAGCCACATCAGCTGGCCCCCGCTGTAGTAATCCTCACTCATCTGCCAGCTGCGGTACGGCAAGGCCGAGCGCCTGGCGACAGTCGGGTCGTTCGTGGTGTCTTCGAGGGTGCGCCACTGGAAACCTTCGCGGTTGCGCTCGTAGTTGGCCGCGACCATGGCCAACCCGTCGCGAAACTGTTGTGGTGTCCACATGCCGGCGCGCGCGGTCAGTACGAAGCCCCAATACTGCGTCTGCCCTTCGTAGACCCACAGGAGCGAATCGCCCATCGGTACGTTGAAGTTGGGTGTCCACAAGTCAGCTGGGCGACGGAACTTGCCGTTCCACGAATGCGTGTATTCATGGGCCAACAGGTCGCGTTCTGACGCTGCCTCCTTCCAGGCCGTGAAGTAGTCGGCACCCAGGCCGTCTTCGCTGGACTGGTGGTGTTCCGTACCGTTGCCAGCCAATTGATCCGATAGCGAGAACAGGAAGTCGTAGTGATCGTAATGATGCGATCCGAAGAGCTTCACCGCCTGTGTTACCAGCGCGCGATGCACCGCGACCTGCTCAGGCGTCATCTCGAGGTATTTCGGCTCGTCGGCGACGACGTCCAGGTACACCGGAGCCTTGTCGCCCGGGTTGAGCGCGACACGCTTGAAGTACTGGCCCGCATAGACTGGCGAGTCGATCAGGTTCTCCAATGTCACCGGTTTGAAGGTCGTGGTGTCACCCGACTTCGAAGCCGTTTCCAGTGCGGTACCGAGCTGCCAGCCGTGCGGCAACGTCAGGCTGGGCGCGAAGGTGATGCCACGTGAAAAGTAGCCTGCGGGGTATAGCGCCACCTTGCTCCATTCCATGGCCATCATGCGGTCGGTGATCTCGAAGTCCGCGCTATCCTCGCGCTCCGACAGATACTGGAATTCCGCTTCGACGGTAGAGACACCCGCGGGCACATCCACGTGGAACGCGTAGACGTTGTACTCGTCGCGCTTCCACGCGAGTGGCTTGCCATTGGCGCTGAGCTTGAGGCCGGCGAGCATCGCGATCGGGCCGGTCGGCGAGTGATCGCCGGGAATCCACTGCGGGTATAGCAGGGTCAACGCGCCTGCTTTCACCGGAATGGTTTCATGGACGCGGAAGATGCCCTGCATGGTGTCGTTGGCGTCGACGTGGATGGCCACCGTTCCGACATAGGGCGAGTCCTGCGGTGGTGGAACTTGATCGGAAACCGTCTGTTGTGCACCAGCTGTGCCTGCTGCGAGCGCCATCGTCAGGGCTACGACAGGGCGCAAGAACTTGCGCCTGGTGGTAGCCGGGGAACCAGCAAGAATGAGTGGGTACATGAAGGACTCGCGGTGGATGGAGAGGGACGCATGCGAACGATGCGTCGGCTGCTCATCATAAACCGGCTGAGTGGAATTTCATGACAGAGACATCGTCCTTGAACATGGGTGACGCACACCCCTATCGTGGACGGTATAAAGGCTTCCACGGCGCCACCTTGTCAGAACAGCTCACCCTGTGGCGACACAATCCGCGGCGCCACAAACCCCGACGTATCCAACACCGTATCCCAAGCCCGATCCAACCCAGCCTTCCGCATCGCCACCTGCACCCGATTCCGAATAATGTCCGCAAACACCCCCTGCCCGCGCATCCGCGTCGCGAAGTTCGCGTCGTAATCCTTCCCGCCATTCATCTGCTGGATCAGGCTGATGATGTGCGCCGCACGATCCGGGTAATGCAACTCCAACCACTCCCGGAACAGCTGCTTGAGTTCATGCGGCAAGCGCACGCACGTATACCCGATCGAGTTCGCCCCGGCCACACCCGCCTGTTCGATGATCGCCTCCAGATCACGCTCGTTGAGCGCCGGGATGATCGGCGCAACAAGCACGCCCACGGGAACACCCGCGTTCGCCAATGTCTCCACCGCCTTCATCCGCCGATGCGGCGCACTCGCACGCGGCTCCAGCTTCGACGCCAGCTTGTTGTCCAGGGAATTGATCGAGAGGAACACCTGCACCAGCTTGCGCTCCGCCATCGGCACGAGGAGGTCGAGGTCGCGCTCGATCAGCGCGTTCTTCGTGACGATGGTGCAGGGGTGATTGCACTCGTTGAGCAACGCCAGCGCGGCGCGCGTGAGGCGCCACTTCTTCTCGATCGGCTGGTAGGGATCGGTGTTGCTGCCGATGTTGATCGGCTTGCATACGTAACTCCGCTTGGACAGTTCCGCGCGGAGGATCTCCTCCAGGTTGGTCTTGGCGAACAGCTTGGTCTCGAAGTCGAGACCGGGCGAAAGGTTGAGGTAGGCGTGCGAGGGGCGCGCATAGCAATAGATGCAGCCATGCTCACAGCCACGGTAAGGATTGGTCGCCTGGTCGAAACCGACGTCCGGGGAGTCGTTCCGCGTGATGACGCTGCGCGCCAGTTCCTCGCGCACTTCGGTGGCGGGGCGGCTTTCGTCGTCTTCGCGGTGCCAGCCGTCGTCCTCGGCCTGGAAGCGCGTGGATTCGAAGCGGCCTTCCGGATTCGAGGCGGCGCCGCGGCCCTTGTGCTGGCGAATCATGGGGATCGGGTCTGACATCGTACAAATGTACGACCTCTCCGTCTCAAATAACGCGATACGGCGACGACAGGGCCAAGGGCGAGCGTGAATGCGACAAGAAAACCGTCGTGGGCGGGTGCTCCAATCGACGCCCATCGCCGGCCGACGTGCCGCGATGTCCGTCCCCAAAGGAGATCCACCCATGTTGCACCGCTCGCTCCTCCGTATCGCCATGCTGGCTACCCTGGCCGCCAGCCCGGCGGCCTTCGCCGCCGACAAGCCCACCGTCGTCCTCGTGCATGGCGCCTTCGCCGATGCCTCCAGCTGGAACGGCGTCGTCGAACAGCTGCACAAGGATGGCTACACCGTGGTCGCCGCGGCGAATCCGCTGCGTAGCGTGAAGTCCGACGCCGCGTATATCGCCGATGTCGTGAAGGGCATCAAGACACCGGTCGTGCTGGTCGGCCATTCCTACGGTGGCTCGGTGATCACCGAGGCAGCCGAGGGGCAGGACAACGTGAAGGCCCTGGTCTACGTTTCCGCGTTCTCGCCGGAAGTGGGTGAAACCGCCGCTGGCCTCTCGGGCAAGTTCCCCGGCAGCACGCTCGGTCCCGCCCTGGCGCCGCCGGTCGACCTGTCCAATGGCGACAAGGACCTCTACGTGCAGCAGGACAAGTTCCCGGCGCAGTTCGCCGGTGACGTCCCGGTCAAGCAGGCCACCGTGATGGCCGCCGAGCAGCGCCCGATCACCGCCTCGGCATTGAACGAAGCCGAGACTGCGGCAGCGTGGAAGCACATCCCGTCGTGGCACATCTACGGCGACGCCGACAAGAACATTCCGCCTGCGTCGATGGCCTTCATGGCCGAGCGTGCGAAGTCGAAGAAGACCGTGGTGGTGAAGGGCGCTTCACACGTCGTGATGATCTCGCACCCGAAGGACGTGGCCAGCCTGATCGAGAAGGCTGCGAAGGGCGACTGAGCCAGGCACGCTAGAGCTTCGCGAGATCCGGTGAGTCGTAACTCACCGACTTGAGCCCGTCCACCTGGCGCAACGCATCGGCCAGCGCGGCAAGCTGGTCGTGGCGGACGGGTTTGGCGAAGAAGATGGTGACAACGTCGTCGCCATCTTCTTCGCGACGTAGCACGGTCTTGGTAAACGGCAGGTGCTGTTCGGCGAGCGCCGTTTCACACGCGGCCAATGCGTTCGTGCCGGTGAGCCTCGCAACGAGGCGCGGCCTTCGACCCTTCCTCCCCGTGAAGCGACGCTCCACCGGTTTCAGCAAGGCGAGGATCACCCAGATGATCGCGGTGGCCATGACGGCTGCCGCATAGAGGCCGCTACCGGCGGCGAGCCCCACCGATGCCACGGCCCACAAGCTCGCGGCCGTCGTGAGGCCGCGCACGATCTGGTCGCGTTCCACGAACAGGATCGTGCCGGCGCCGAGGAAGCCGACGCCACTGATGACCTGGGCGGCGATACGCGAAGGGTCCAGCACCACGTGCGGCGCGTTGATGACATCCGCGAAACCGAAGGCGGACACCACGATCGCCAGCGCGGCGCCCACGCCGACGAGCATGTGCGTGCGCAGCCCGGCCGTCCATTCCAGCCTTCCGCGGTTGAGGCCGATGATGCCGCTCAGGGCGGCGGCGGTGGCCAGGCGAAAGAAGATGTCGAAGGGATCGAGGCTCATGACGCCAACGTACGACGTGGCCGATAAAGACGCCGTGACCTGCGGCAGCTTCACATGCCATGGTGGGAGCCGACCCTGTCGGCGATGGGTGCTTGCCTCGATCTGGCCCGCTGCGGGTGCTTGCCTCACCCTGGCCCGCTGCCGCGGGATCGCCGACAAGGTCGGCTCCCACCGGGTAAAAAGCCGGCGGCCTCGCGGCCGCCGGCTTGCATCACCCGCGATATCGCGTGGCTCAATGCTCCAGCGGGATATCCTTCGTCTCGCGGACGAAGAACAACCCGACGATGAAGGTCATCAACGCCACGGCCACCGGGTACCAGAGCCCGTAGTAGATGTCGCCCTTCCAGGCCACCAGCATGAAGCCGATGGTCGGTACGAAGCCGCCGAACCAGCCATTGCCGATGTGGTACGGCAGGCTCATCGAGGTGTAGCGGATGCGCGTCGGGAACATCTCCACCAGCCACGCGGCGATCGGACCGTAGACCATCGTCACGTAGAGCACGAGGATCGCCAGCAGCAACACCAGCATCGGGTAGTTGGATTGCGCCGGGTCGGCCTTTTCCGGATACCCGGCGGCCTTGACCTGCGCCGCCACCTTCGCGGTGAATTCCTTGCTCTGCGCGGTGAATGCCGCTTTGTCGAGGCCCGTGCCTTCGAATGACTCGATCACGTCCTCGCCGATCTTCACCGTGGCCAGCGTGCCTGCCGGCGCCTCGGCGTTTGTATACGGAATACCCTTCTTGGCCAGCACGCTCTTGGCGACGTCGCACGAGCTGGTGAAGGTCTTCTTGCCGACGGGATCGAACTGGAACGTGCATGCGTTCGGATCGGCGGTGACCACCACAGGCGCCGAGGCGGCCGCGGCTTCCACGGCGGGATTGCCGAAGTGGGTAAGGCCCTTGAAGATCGGGAACATCGTCAGCGCGGCGATGAGGCAACCGGCCAGCACGATGGTCTTGCGGCCGATCTTGTCGGACAGCCAGCCAAAGAACACGAAGAATGGCGTGCCGATGAGTAGCGCGGCGGCGATCAACAGGTTCGCCGTGGTGCCGTCGATCTTCAGGCTCTGGGTCAGGAAGTACAGCGAATAGAACTGGCCCGTATACCAGACCACCGCCTGGCCGGCCGTGGCACCGAGCAGCGCGAAGATCACCAGCTTCAGGTTCTTCCATTGGCCGAAGGCTTCCGTGAGCGGTGCCTTCGACTGCTTGCCCTCCGCCTTCATCTGCTTGAACACCGGCGACTCTTGCAACTGCAACCGGATGTACACCGACACGCCGACCAGCACCGCCGAGATCAGGAACGGGATGCGCCAGCCCCAGGCTTCGAACTGCTCGGTACCCAGGCCGAGACGCGTACCGAGGATCACCAGCAGCGACAGGAACAAGCCGAAGGTCGCGGTGATCTGGATGAAGCTGGTGTACAGGCCACGCTTGCCCTGTGGCGCATGCTCCGCGACATAGGTCGCCGCGCCACCGTATTCGCCGCCGAGCGCCAGGCCTTGCAGCAATCGCAGCAGGATGAGCAGGACGGGCGCGAGGACACCCATCGTCGAATACCCGGGTAGCACGCCGACCAGGAAGGTCGAGGTACCCATGATGACGATGGTGATGAGGAACGTGTACTTGCGTCCGATCAGGTCGCCCACGCGACCGAACACGATCGCGCCGAACGGGCGCACCGCGAAACCGGCGGCGAAGGCGAGCAGCGCGAAGATGAACTGGCTGGTCTCGTTCAGGCCGGTGAAGAACTGCTTGCCGATGATCGCGGCGAGCGATCCATAGAGGTAGAAGTCATACCACTCGAAGACCGTGCCGAGGCTGGACGCGAAGATCACGCGCTTGTGGCTGGTTCCAATCGTGCCGTCGGCTCGAAGGCCGCCTGCGGTAGTCGCCATATCGGTCTCCAATCAGAACCGGTAGTTGCCGTTGAGGGTGAACTCGTTCGCCGACGTCTTTTGCCGGCCGAGGCCATTGGTCGTGGTCGAATCGAGATTGGAATGGATCCATTCCACGCTGAGGTCGTACGAACCGGCGGTGTATTGCAGGCTGAGCGCTTGCTGGCGGTTCTTCAACAAACCGGCCGTGTTCGGCGCGCGCCAGCGCAGCACGTCACCCTCGTCGGGCTTGCTGGCCGAGGCGAAGCCGTAGACGCTCCAGTTCGGGGTGAACTTGTAGCCCACCTGGAGATAGCCGCCCTTGTCCTTGATGTCGCCGAACTGAGAGAGGTCGCCGAAGATCTGGCCGATGGCGTTACCCGTGTAGAGAGCGCTCTTCACGATGAAATTGCCCGGCATCCACATGCCGCCCACTTCGAACGCCGTGCTCTTGATGTTGCTCTTGATCGGCGTGATCACCGTGCCGTCCACGCCGTGCAGGTCCATCTTGCTGTAGTGGCCGGCGGCGAAGGCCTGCCAGTTGCCGCCCTTCGCCGTGATCCGCGCCTCGACCTGCGGCTTGAAGCCGGCATTGCCCGCCGTGAGGTAGTTCGTGGTCAGGCCGGGGCCGTTCCAGCTGCCTTCGAGCACGGCGAGGTCGAAGCGCCACTTGGTGCCCGTCGAGCCATGGTTGAGATCCTGCATCCAGATCACGCCCGGGTAGCGCCAACCGATGACGCCGGTGCCGTAGCCCAGCGGGAAGGCAATATGCGAGAGCGACTGCGGGATATAGTCGAGCGGGAACATGAGGTCCCACATCTGGCCCACGCGGAACGTGGTGCCCGTGTCCGCGTTGGTGATGTCCATGTATGCCTGGCGCAGGCGTGGCGTCGGCTGCTGCTGGCTGTAGGGACCGGTGCCGTTGAAGCCACCGAAGAAGTCCATCTCGATGCGGCCGCCGCCGCCCCAGTTCTCGGTGAACTTGGCGCCGGTGAAATCGAGCCAGAAGCGCGTATTGCGGATGTCCACGCCGCTGAGCGAATCGTTCACGCGGCCACCCTGGCCGGGAATCGGGTATTCGGCGTTGGCGCCGTTGCCGAAGGTGTATCCCTTGCTCTGGGTGAACGCGTTGGCGTTGATGAAGCCATGCAGCGCCACGGATACGCCGGGTGCCGAGGTGAACGTGGGCTTGGCCGGTACCGCGGCCACGGTCTTCTCGACCTTGGCGACCTTGTCGTCGGTCTGCTGGGCCTGCGTCTGCGCGGCTTGCGCCGTGGCCGTGGCCTGCGTGGTGGCTGCCTTTTGTTCCTGGATCATGGCCTTCAGCTCGGCGAGCTGTTGCTCGAGCTGGTTCACCCTGGACTCGAGTTCCGCTTCGCGGCTCGACGTCTTCTTCGATTTGGACTGGGCATGGGCCGTGTCCGGTACCGCCGCCATGGGCAGCATGAGGGCACAGGCCACACTCAGGGCGATGGCCTTGCGGCCACCGGAACGGATCGTCTTCATCATGGTCTCCCCAACCATTGGCGAGCCGAGCATGTGACACACCCGGGTGGGGTGCCATTCGCCAAAGGTCGAACCTCGACCAAAGTCGTAGCGGTGTCGCAGCTTTATGTTGCGCCGCGAGGCTAAACTTCGGGCATAGCCCCACGTACCCTCGTCTCCAGGAGCAAGCATGTCCGACATCCATCCGGTCGATCCCGCCTTCGCCGCCCAGGCGCGCGTCCGCAAGGGCGACTATGAGCGCATGTACGCGCGTTCCATCCAGGACCCCGAAGGCTTCTGGAAGGAGATGAGCGAACGGCTGGACTGGATCGTGCCGCCGACGAAGATCAAGGACGTGTCGTTCGACCCGGCCGACCTGCATATCCGCTGGTACGAGGACGGCCAGCTCAACGTCTCGGCCAACTGCCTCGACCGCCACCTCGACCGGCGCGGCGACAAGACGGCCATCATTTTCGAAGGCGACGATCCGGGCGAATCGCGCAGCATCACCTATCGGGAGTTGCACGCCGAGGTATGCAAGTTCGCCAACACGCTGAAGAACCTGGGCGTGACCAAGGGCGACCGCGTGGTGATCTACCTTCCGATGATCCCCGAGGCGGCCGTGGCGATGCTCGCTTGCGCGCGCATCGGCGCGGTGCATTCGGTGGTGTTCGGTGGCTTCTCGCCCGATTCCCTGGCCAGCCGCATCGCCGATTCCGGCGCCAAGCTGATCGTCACGGCCGACGAGGGCTGCCGTGGCGGCAAGAAGATCCCGCTCAAGGCCAACGTGGACGAATCGCTGACCCGGCCGCGCACCAACAGCGTGGAAACCGTGATCGTGGTGCGCCGCACCGGCGGGGCCATCAACCTGCAATCGCCGCGCGACCGCTGGTACCACACGCTGATGGAAGGGCAGTCCGCCGATTGCGCCTATGAGCCGATGAACGCGGAAGACCCACTCTTCACCCTTTACACCTCCGGTTCCACTGGCCAGCCCAAGGGCGTGCTGCACACCAGCGGCGGTTACCTCGTCTATACCAGCCTTACGCACGAGTTGACCTTCGACCTGCGCGAGGACGACATCTACTGGTGCACGGCCGACGTGGGCTGGATCACCGGTCACAGTTACGTCGTCTACGGCCCGCTTGCCAATGGCGCCACCGTGGTGATGTTCGACGGCGTGCCGAACTATCCGGACTTCAGCCGTTTCTGGCAGGTGGTCGACAAGCACAAGGTCACGCTCTTCTACACCGCGCCCACCGCCATCCGCGCGTTGATGCGCGAGGGCGACGGGCCCGTGAAGAAAACCTCGCGCAAGAGCCTGCGCCTGCTCGGCACGGTGGGCGAGCCGATCAACCCCGAGGCGTGGAACTGGTATTACCGAGTGGTGGGTGAAGAGCGCTGCCCGATCGTGGACACGTGGTGGCAGACGGAAACCGGCGGCTTCCTCATCACGCCGTTCCCCGGCGCGACCGACCTGAAACCGGGCTCGGCGACGCTGCCGTTCTTCGGCATCGTGCCGGCCATCGTCGATGCCGAGGGCCGGCAGCAGGAAGGCGCCTGCAGCGGCAACCTGGTGATCACGGATTCGTGGCCGGGACAGATGCGCACCGTCTACGGCGATCACCAGCGCTTCATCGACACCTACTTCAAGACCTATCCGGGCAATTACTTCACCGGCGACGGCGCACGCCGCGACGAGGATGGCTACTACTGGATCACCGGCCGTGTGGACGACGTGATCAATGTGTCCGGCCATCGCATCGGTACCGCCGAGGTGGAGAGCGCGCTCGTGGCGCATCCGAAAGTGGCGGAGGCGGCGGTGGTCGGTTGCCCGCACGACATCAAGGGACAGGGCATCTATGCCTTCGTCACCCTCAATGCGGGTGAAACGGGCAGCGACGAGCTGGTCAAGGAATTGATCGCCGGCGTGCGCAAGGAGATCGGTCCCATCGCGGCGCCCGATCACCTGCAATGGGCACCGGGCCTGCCGAAGACGCGATCGGGCAAGATCATGCGCCGCATCCTGCGCAAGATCGCGGAAAACCAGCCCGATCAACTGGGCGATGTGTCCACGCTGGCGGATCCGGGCGTGGTGAAGAACCTCGTGGAAGAACGGTTGATCAAATAGCCCATGTCCGATGTCCTGATCGCAGACGACCATCCGCTGTTTCGCGACGCCTTGCAGCGTGCGGTGCTGGCGGCGCTGCCGGACGCCACCGTGCACACCGCCGACAGTGTGCCCGCGCTGTTCGCCCTGATCGAATCCCTGCCCGATGCGGACCTGCTGTTGATGGATCTGCACATGCCGGGAGCCCGGGGTTACTCGGCGCTCGCGCATATTCGCGGGCAGTATCCGGGCTTGCCGACGATCGTCGTGTCCGGCCACGAGGAAGGGCAGATCGCCCGGCGCGCGCTTGCGCACGGCGCATCCGCGTACATCCCGAAATCGGCGGCGGTGGAACAGATCGTCGAGGCGGTGCGCGCCGTCCTCGATGGCGACGTGTGGTTGCCGCACCAGTTGGTCGGTGGCAGCGTGGAACTGAAGGCGGATGAAGCCGACGTGGCCGCCCGCGTGGCCTCGCTCACGCCACAGCAGTTCCGCGTGCTCACGATGATCGCGGAAGGTTTGCTCAACAAGCAGATCGCCTACGACCTGGGCGTGTCCGAGGCGACGGTGAAGGCGCACATGACGGCGATCATGCGCAAATTGGGCGTCTCGAATCGTACCCAGGTCGCGCTGGCGGCAAGCCACCTGGATGTGGAGAAGGAAACCTTCCCGGGCATTTCCCAGGAAGGTTGATTCACGCCGCGTGCGTGCCGGTTCGTTTTGCCAGCGCGACCAGCAAGGCACGAAGCGCGGCGGGGCGCACCGGTTTATGCAGCAGGGGATAGCCCAGCGTGCGTGCGCGTTGCTTCAGTTCCGTGCTGCCATCCGCCGTGACCATCGCCGCCGGTGGCATCGGCACGATCTTCGTGCCGAGCAGGTGCAATGCCTCCAGCCCATCCATCTCATCGCCGAGATGATAATCGGCAAGGATGAGGTCGACGTGCGTCGTGGAAAGAATGTCCATCGCCGTATCGACATCGACGGCGAGGCGACAATCGACACCCCAACGCCCGAGCAGCGCACGCATCCCTTCGAGGATGGTCTCGTCGTTGTCCAGGCAGAGCACGGTGAGTGGCAACTGTTCGCCGCCACCCGGACGCACGACGGCGGGAGCACGCTTACGCGACACCGCTTCGGTACGCGGCACGGAGATACTGAAGCAACTGCCATGCCCCACGCGCGAACGCAGGCCGAGCGCATGGCCGAGAATGCCGGCGAGACGATCGCAGATGGAAAGTCCCAGGCCGAGGCCTTTTTCGCCCCAGGGCGAAGGGCGTTCCAACCGCTGGAATTCACCGAAGATCCGCGCTTGCTGTTCGTCGGCGATGCCGGGGCCACTGTCCCAGACTTCGATGCGTGCCTGCTCGCCGTTACGACGAACGCCCAATACGACACCGCCGGCACGCGTGTATCGCAACGCGTTGGAAAGGAAGTTCGCCACGATACGTCGCAGTAACTGCGCATCGCTACGTACCGACAACGACGTCGGCACGACGTGCAAGGTCAGCCCACGCTGCTCGGCGACCACGGCGAACTGTTGCCGCAACGAGTCGAACAGGTCGGCTAGCGCGAAGGGCGCGATTTCGGGACGGTAGCTGCCGGCATCGAGTCGCGACACATCGAGCAAGGCATCGAGCAAGTCTTCCGCGGCGCGGAACGAGGCATCGATACGTTCCGCGAGTTGGGCCGCTTCGCTGTCGAGGCCCGGGTGTTGCCGAAGCGCGGAAGTAAAGAGACGCGCGGCATTCAGGGGTTGGAGAAGGTCATGGCTGGCTGCGGCGAGGAAGCGCGTTTTCGACGCGTTGGCCGCTTCCGCCTCGCGGCGCGCGATCGCCGTCGCGGTCAAGGCCTCGGACAATTCCG
Source organism: Luteibacter sp. KNZ12-1A (assembly GCF_056755675.1). Taxonomy (NCBI): domain Bacteria; kingdom Pseudomonadati; phylum Pseudomonadota; class Gammaproteobacteria; order Lysobacterales; family Rhodanobacteraceae; genus Luteibacter; species Luteibacter sp. KNZ12-1A. The sequence continues at coordinate 22,411 of NZ_JBPGXU010000059.1, forward strand.
CCGTACGCACATCCACGCGCTGCTCGAGCGTTTCGTTCGCATCGATCAAGGCCTGCTCGACCGATTTGTATGCCGTGACATCGGTGAAGGTCGTCACGAAGCCGCCACCGGGCAAGGCACGTCCGCGCATTTCGATCACGGTACCGTCCGGCCGTACGCGCTGGAACACGTGTGGCGAGCCGGCGCGCATGTAGCGGATGCGCTTGGCCACGTGTTCGTCCACCTCACCGGGACCGCACTCGCCATGTTCGGCGTTCCAGCGGATCAGGTCGGCGACGGGCAGGCCGACGTAGACCATGCCTTCCGGGTAATCGAACAATTCCAGATAGCGACGGTTCCACGCAACCAATCGCATCTCGCCGTCGACCACGCTGATGCCTTGAGAGACATTCTCCAGCGTCGTCGACAACAACTCGCGGTTGAAGCGCAGTTCCTGTGACGCCTCGTCCATGAGGGCCATGGCTTCCGCGATATCCAGGCCCGTGCCGGACAGCGCACCCATGAGGATACGCCGCGCACTGGCCGCGCCGACGGCACTGGCGAGGAGGCGTTCGGTGAACTGGATGAGCGGACGGTCGGCGGAGTCGGTGGGGGAGAGCGTCACGCCGTGACGTTGTCCATATTCATTGAATGCGCGCACGGTTACCCGATCGCCGACGATGCGGCCAGCGATCGTGCCCAGGTCGCGTACGGTCACGCGACCGCGCCAATCGCCGGCGCCGGTCGCGCTGCGCACGAACGGGTCGACGAAGAGCGCCGCGTGCAGGCGCTCGGCCACGCTCGGGCGGAAACGCAGCGAGATGAAGATGAGACAGCCGACATTGAACAGCAGCGACCAGAACGTGCCGTGCGTGACGGACTCCCATCCCGACAGGTGGAACAGCTCGGTCGGTTTCAGCCAGCCGATGCCGAAGGGGCCGTCGTCCATCCATGCGGGGTGCAACCACCCCGCACGCGTCATCGCGGGAAGCAGCAAGGTATACGCCCAGACGATGAAACCCGCCAACAAGCCGATGTAAACGCCGACACGGCTCGCGCCACGCCAGTACAGCGCCGATACGATGGCCGGTGCGAACTGCGCCACCGCCGCAAACGACAGCAGGCCCGTCGCGGCGAGGTTCTCGGCATCCGCGATCACGCGGTAGTACATGTAGGCGAGGCCGGCGAGCGCCACGATGGCGATACGGCGCACAAGCAATACGATGTTCGACAGGTCGCCGCGCCGCTCGAGGTCGAGGCGCTTCACGCGCAGCAAGGCAGGCATCACCAGGTCGTTGCTGATCATGGTCGCCAGCGCGACGGCGGCCACGATGACCATGCCAGTGGCGGCGGAGAACCCTCCGACGAAGGCGAGCAGGGCCATGCCGTTGTCGCCGAGCGCGATCGGCAGATTCAGCACCCATGCGTCCACATGGCCCTGCGTCACCTGCGGCAGGTGGAGACCGGCGCTGACGATCGGCAGCACGGCCACCGAGATCAGGATCATGTAGAGCGGGAAGAACCAGCGCGCACGACGCAGGTCGCGCGGGTCTTCGCACTCGACGACGCCGATCTGGAATTGCCTCGGCAGGCAGAACATCGCGCAGAAGGCGAGCAGGGTCTGCGCGACGAAGCCGGGTGGCATGCTGCCTTTCTCCACCTGGAGCATGGGCGCGCGCATGGTCTCGACGAGGCCTGGTCCATGCAGGTAGGCATAGACGCCGATGGCGACGAAAGCCAGCAGCTTCACCAGCGATTCCACCGCCACGGCCAGCATCATGCCGTGGTGATGTTCCGTGGCGTCGATGTTGCGGGTGCCGAACAGGATGGCGAACACGGCGAGCAGGGCGGCACACCACAGCGCGGTATCTCCGAACCACCAGGCGGTACTGCCCGAGCCCAGCACGGAGAACGACATCGCAACGGCTTTGAACTGCAACGCGATGTACGGAATGATCGCGACCACGGCGATGATCGCGACAAGCGCGGCGAGACCGTGCGACTTGCCGAATCGCGCGGCGATGAAGTCCGCAATCGAGGTGATGTTTCGCTCGCGGGCCACGAGCACCAGCCGTTCGAGCAGGCCGAAGCCCAGGACGAAGAGGAGCAGGGGCCCGAGGTAGATCGGAAGGTAGGACAAGCCGGAGCGTGCGGCGGTACCGACCGCGCCATAGAACGTCCACGAGGAGCAGTACACCGCCAACGCCAAACTGTAGACGACGGGACGCAACTTGGGCTGTCGTGGATATAGCGGGCGGCGGTCTCCCACATAGGCGATCGCGAAGAGAAGGCCCACATAGAGCAGCGACACCAGCAGCAACAGCCAGCCTGCGATCACGAATGGCGCTCCCCGTATGGCACGGGGGTCATTCTAGGGCCTGACGGTGCGTGTTGCCGATCCGTGCCTTGAATTGCCGCGAGGAGCATCGCCGACAGGGTCGGCTCCCACCAGATAGCTGTCTCTTATACACATCT
>NZ_JBPGXU010000060.1:0-24744 GCF_056755675.1 Luteibacter sp. KNZ12-1A
AGCCGGCTCCCACAAGGTATTGCAGGGCATCAACCTCAGGAGCAAGAACCGAGACCCGTCTTTGTGGGAGCCGGCTATGCCGGCGATGGGTACTTGCCTCGGCCGGCCCGCTGCCGCGGGATCGCCGACAAGGTCGGCTCCCACCAGGGCTCGGAATTCCAGCCTTCAGGCCTCGCGGAAAGCGTTCGTTAGCGTTTCAGGGCGCGAGGCCCTGGGCCTTGGCCTCTGTCTTCTTCGCCGCCAGCATGCGGACGATCGAGGCGGCAGCTTCGCGGCCGTCGTAGACGGCGCGGACGACAAGGTCCGCACCGCGTACATTGTCGCCGCCGGCGAAGACGCGCGGGTTGCTCGTTTGCAGGGGCAGGCGACCTTCGCCGCCGGCGACGATGCGGCCGCTGCGATCGCGCTCGATACCGAAGGCGTCGCACCAGTCGGGCGGGCTCGGTTGGAAACCGAAGGCCTGGATCACCACGTCGGCGCGCAGGTCGGTCTCGCTGCCTTCGACATTGCGCGGGCGCGGACGTCCATCGCCATCGTCGACGAGCTGGGTCTCCACCACGCGCACGGCGCTCACCTTGCCTTCCTCGCCCACCAGCGCGATGGGCTGGCGCTGGAACAGGAAACGCACGCCTTCCTCGCGGCTATAGCCGACTTCCCGGCGCGACCCGGGCATGCTCGGCTCGTCGCGGCGGTACACGCAGGTGACTGACGCCGCGCCGAGGCGGATCGCCGTGCGGTTGCAGTCCATGCCGGTATCGCCACCGCCCAGCACCACCACGTGCTTGCCGGCAAGGTCGTATTCCGGCGCGGGCATCTCGTCGTGCAACAAGCGTTCGGTATTGGCGATGAGGAAGGGAAGCGCATCGTGCACACCCCGCAGGTCACGACCGTCGAGTTGGCCGTCCACGAAGGTATAAGCACCGGTGCCGACGAACACGGCGTCGTAGTCCGCGAGCAATTCGTCGAACTCGATATCGCGGCCGATCTCGACGCCGAGATGGAAACGCACGCCCATGCCTTCGAGCACCATGCGCCGCGTCCGGACCACCGACTTGTCGAGCTTGAACGGAGGAATGCCGAAGGTGAGAAGGCCGCCGATCTCGTGCTGGCGATCGAAGACGTCCGCACCGATACCGGCCAGGCGCAGGCGATCCGCACAGGCGAGCCCGGCGGGGCCCGCGCCGATGACGGCGACGCGCGCCCCGGTCTCGCGCACCCGGGAAAGATCGGGGCGCCAGCCCTGGCGGATGGCTTCGTCGGTGGCCCACCGCTCGACGCTGCCGATCGTCACCGCGCCGAAATCACCCTGCTCCAAGGTGCACGCGCCCTCGCACAAGCGATCCTGCGGGCACACGCGGCCGCAGATCTCCGGCAGGGGGTTGGTTTCATGCATCAGCGTGGCCGCTTCGAAAAGGCGGCCATCCTGCACCAGCTTCAGCCAGTTCGGGATGTAGTTGTGGACCGGGCAAGCATGCTCGCAATACGGGTTGCCACAATCGATGCAACGCTCCGACTGCGATGCGGCTTCCGTCGGTGCGAAGTCGCCGGAGATCTCGCCGTAGCCGAGCACGCGCACCGCGACCGGCACCGTGCGCGGCGTCTGCCGGGGTATTTCCAGGAAGCGGAAGTCCTTCGCGCTCATGCGGCACTCCGCAGTTCTTCGGCCAACGCATCGAGACTCGCCGCTTTGGGCTTCACCAGCCAGAAGCGCTGCAACAGCCCGCGGAAGTCGCCGAGCACGCGATGGCCCCAGGCACTGCCGGTGAGTTCGGCATGGCGGGCGATGAGTTGGCGCAGGTGCTGCATGTAATGTTCCATGCCTTCGTGCGAGATGCGCACGATGTCAACGAGTTCGTGGTTGTAGCAATCGACGAAGCTGCGTTCGAGATCGAGCACATAGGCGAAACCGCCGGTCATGCCCGCGCCGAAATTGAGGCCGGTGTGGCCGAGCACGGCCACCACGCCGCCGGTCATGTACTCGCAGCAGTGATCGCCCGCGCCTTCCACCACGGCCAGCGCGCCGGAGTTGCGCACGGCGAAACGTTCGCCGGCCTGGCCCGCGGCGAACAACTCGCCACCCGTCGCGCCGTACAGGCAGGTGTTGCCGATGATCGAGGCGTCCTGGCTGGCGAACGGCGAATCCGCGGGCGGACGGATGACCAGGCGGCCACCGGCCATGCCCTTGCCGACGCCATCGTTGGCTTCGCCGACCAGGTCGATGTGCACGCCACCCGCATTCCACGCGCCGAGGCTCTGCCCCGCCGAGCCCTCGAGGTGCAGGTTGACCGGCTTGTCGGCCATGCCGGCGTCGCCCCAGCGCCGAGCCACATCGCCCGACAGGCGTGCTCCGATGGCGCGATCCGTATTGACGATCGGGTAGCGGAACGTGCCGCCCAGGCGGTCAGCCACCGCCTGGCGGGTATCCGCGGTGATGCGATTGGCCAGCGACGCGGGGTCGCGCATCGGATTGCGCGCCAGCGTGCAGGCGAAATCGACCTGCTCGCCCAGCCCGTCTTCGGTGATCAGGGGTGCCAGGTCGAGGCGTTCCTGCACGGCGGTGACGCCGTCGCGCTGTTCCAGGCGGCCACTCTGTCCGACCAGCTCGCCAAGCGAGCGGACGCCAAGACGAGCGAGGTGGCGACGCACGTCTTCCGCGATGAAGCGGAAGTAGTTCATCACCATGTCGGGCAAGCCGAGGAAGTGCTTCTGGCGCAGCACCGGATGCTGGGTGGCCACGCCGGTGGCGCAGTTGTTCAGATGGCAGATGCGCAGGTATTTGCATCCCAGCGCCACCATGGGGCCGGTGCCGAAGCCGAAACTCTCGGCGCCCAGCATCGCCGCCTTGATCACGTCGAGACCGGTCTTCAGGCCGCCGTCGGTCTGCAAGCGTACGCGGCCGCGCAGGTCGTTGAGGCGCAGGGTCTGCTGCGTTTCCGCAAGACCCAGTTCCCACGGCGTACCCGCGTACTTGATCGAGGTGAGTGGGCTGGCGCCGGTGCCGCCATCGTGGCCGGACACGGTGATGAGATCCGCACCCGCCTTCACCACGCCGGCGGCGACGGTGCCGACGCCCGCGTGCGAGACCAGCTTCACCGACACCAGCGCCTGCGGGTTCACTTCCTTCAGGTCGTGGATCAGCTGGGCGAGGTCTTCGATGGAATAGATGTCGTGGTGCGGTGGCGGCGAAATGAGGCCGATACCCGGCTTGGCATAACGTAGCCGTGCGATCGTCGCGTCCACCTTGTGGCCGGGCAGCTGGCCACCCTCGCCCGGCTTGGCGCCCTGGGCGATCTTGATCTGCAACACTTCCGCATTCACGAGGTAGGCCGGCGTCACGCCGAAACGGCCCGACGCCACTTGCTTGATCTTCGACGCGCGATCGGTGCCGTAGCGCGAAGGGTCCTCGCCACCTTCACCCGAGTTGCTCCGCGCACCCAGGCGATTCATCGCGATGGCGAGCGCCTCGTGTGCCTCCGGCGACAACGCGCCGAGCGACATGCCGGCGGAATCGAAGCGCTTGAGGATGGCCTCCACCGGCTCGACCTCGTCGAGCGGGATCGGCGTGGCCTCGCGCGGCACGAGCAGGTCACGCAACGCCGACGGCGGACGGGCATCCACGTAGTGCGCGTATTTCTCGTAGTCCGACCATTCTCCCGTGCGCACCGCCACCTGCAGGCTGGCGATCACGTCGGGGTTGTACATATGGAACTCGCCGCCGTGCACGTACTTGAACAAGCCACCCGCGCGCAATGCCTGTGCCTCGTCCCACGCCTCGGCAGCGAGCAGGCGTTGCTCGTGTTCGAGGTCGGCGAAGGTGGAACCACCGATGCGCGATGGTGTACCAGGGAAGCAAAGCGACACCACGTCCGGCGCGAGGCCGACGATCTCGAACAATTGCGCGCCTCGGTAGCCCGCGACCGTCGAGATACCCATCTTGGACAGGATCTTCAACAGGCCCTTGCGGATGCCGCGACGATAATTACGGCCGATCTCGCGTGGCGCGCCCTCGCCGTTGCGGATGTGCCCGCTGCGGCCCATGTCGAACAGGCTCTGGTAGGCCAGCCACGGATAGATCGCCGTGGCGCCGAATCCGATCAGGCAGGCGAAGTGGTGCGGATCGCGCGGCGTGGCCGTCTCGACCATGATGTTGCACTGGCAACGCAGGCCCTTGTCAACCAGTCGCGCGTGCACCGCGCCCGTGGCGAGCAGCGAGTGGATCGGCAGCATGTCGCGGCGCGGGTAGCGATCACTGAGGAAGACGATCTTCACGCCACCGCGTACCGCCGCCTCGGCGTCATCGCAGATGCGAAGGAGGGCCTGCTCCAGCGTCTCGTCCGCGCCGTACATGAGGTCGAAGCGCGGCGTGTCGGCGTAGTCGGGATTGGCGAGGATCTGCCGCAGCTTGCGCTGCGAGAGGATCGGCGAGTTCAGCAGGATCTGCTTTGCGTTCTCGGGACCGAGGTCGAAGATGTTCCGTTCCTGTCCGATCTGCGTCACCAGCGACATGACCAGGCGCTCGCGCAGCGGATCGATCGGCGGATTGGTGACCTGGGCGAAGCCCTGGCGGAAGCGGTCGAAAAGCGGCCGTATCTGCCGCGAGAGCACCGCCATCGGCGTATCGTCGCCCATGGAACCGGTGGCCTCGGCCTCGGTTTCGGCCAGCACCTTCAACACCGACTCGCACTCTTCGCGCGAAAGGCCGTAGAGCTTCTGGTACCGCCGCAGTTCGTCCGCCGGCAGCGGCTCGGCGGCGAGGCTTGGATCGATGAGGTCGGATTCGAGATAGGTGACGCCATCGCGCAGCCAGTCGCGGAACGGTGCGCGGGCACGATTGATCGCGTCGATATCGGCATCGCGCAACAGGCGGTGCTCGCGGAAGTCCACGGCGATCATCTCGCCCGGGGCGAGACGGCCCTTGGCTACGACGCGCGAGGACGGCACATCCCAAAGACCCGCCTCCGAGGCGACGATGAGGTGGTTGTCGTCCGACAACGCCCAGCGCGCCGGGCGCAGCCCATTGCGATCGAGCGTGCAGGCGGCATAACGCCCATCGCACATCACCAGCCCGGCGGGGCCATCCCACGGCTCGCTGTGCAACGCGTAATACTCGTAGAACGCGGCGAGATCCTCGTCGATGTCCTCGCGCGCGCTGTACGCCGGCGGCACGAGCACGCGCATGGCGGTGAGCAGGTCCATGCCGCCCATCAGCAGGACTTCAAGGGCGTTGTCGAGGCTTTCGGAATCCGAACCGCTCTGCCGCACCAGGGGGCCGATGTCCGACAGGTCGACCCGTTCCGAACGCATCACCGACGTGCGCGCCTGCATCCAGCGGCGATTGGCGCGGATCGTGTTGATCTCGCCGTTATGCGCCAGGAACCGGAACGGCTGGGCGAGGCGCCACTGCGGCGAGGTATTGGTCGAAAAACGCTGGTGGAAGACCACCGCGTCGGCGACCAGCGCCGGATGCTTGAGATCCGGGTAGACGTCACGCAGGTGGCCAGGCGCGGCCATCGCCTTATAGGCGACCACCTCGCCCGAGAGCGACACCACATAGAACTGCTTGTCGTCGGCGAGTTTCAACTCGGCGCGCCGGCGTGCGCGGAACAAGGCGGCCTCGAACGCTTCCGGGGCGAGATCGCCCGGCGCGTCGACGAACACCTGGCGTACGCGCGGCATCGACGAGGCGGCCAGGGGGCCGCATGCCGCGGCATCGACGGCGACATCGCGCCATCCCGCCACGTGGAGATTCACCTCGCCCAGTTCGGCCTCGAGTACCCGCTCCGCCGAATCGTCCCCGTTGGGATCGAGGAAGACGACGCCGCTGGCGAAGTGCGTGGCCAGGGAAATGCCCGCTTCGCCCGCCAGCGCGCGCAGCCATTCCACCGGCCGCCGGATAAGCACGCCGCAACCGTCGCCGCTGACACCGTCGGCGTTCACGCCACCGCGATGGGAAAGCTTGGCCAGGGCGGAAAACGCGGTATCGACCAGGGCCGCGCTCGCGTGGCCGTCTATCTGCGCGACGATACCGAAGCCGCAGCTGTCGTGTTCGAACGCCTCGTCGTAGAGGCGCGGAATGCCTTGCTTCACCATCCGCCTCCTCGTGGCTGTTGGTTGTGCTGGGTATGGCGCGCATCGGGCCCCGCGACCTGGAACGGCCGCCCTTCACGTGCGCGCTAAGGACATGCGTCCCACTTTAGTCACAATTGCCGCGCTGCGTCAAAGCATTCGGACGTCCAAACGGAATAAGAACGGAAAACTTACGGGGTGGCCATGAGACCAGTTCCTGGAAACGGCGCCCGGAGCCGAGGGCGGGCCATACCAGCCAGTCGCCGCGGGATAGGTAATAATCCTCCGATGCGCCCAGTCCCCAGCCTGCCTTTCACCCTCGTCTTCGCCCTCGCCATGCTCGCCCCCCTCCCGCCGGCCCATGCCGAGCAGGACGCCAAGGCACGGGCCCAGCAGGAGGAGGCCCGGCAGAAGCTCGAAGGGGTGCGCAAGGATATCGACGCGCTCACCCGCGAGCAGCGGGAGACGGCCAACGCCCGCGACAGCGCCAATGCCGCGCTGGCCCGGCAGGCCGAGCAGGTCTCCGCGGCGGCCAAGGCCGTCCGTGCCACGGAGGCCGAGCTGGAACAGCGCCGGCACGACCTGGAGCAGCTGAACCAGCAGCGGGCCGGCATCCAGGAAGGCCTGGACAAACAGAAGGGCGCGCTCGGGGATCTCCTTCGTGCCACCTATACCCTGGGCCGGGGCTCGGACCTCCAGTTGCTCCTGGGCGACGAGGACGTCAACCGGATCTCGCGCGCCCTCGCCTACTCCCGCTATTTCCAGGAGAACCGCGTGGAGCGCATCCGCGGGCTGCTCGCGGATCTTTCCCGGCTGCAGGAGGTCGAAGCCGCCATCACGGCCGAGCAACAGAAGCTCGAGGCCGCCCGTGCCGAGCGCGAGAAGCGTGCCGGCGAACTGGAAAAGCAGCGGACCGAACAGCAGAAACTCGTGGCCGAAGCGGATTCGAAATACAAGGACCAGGCGCAGCGCATGGCCGCCCTGAAACAGAACGAGCAGGACATGAACGCACTCGTCGCCAGGCTGCAGAAGGTGATCGACGAGGCCGCCAAGGCCGCCGAACCCGCGCCGGCACCGAAGGGTGCGCCGGCCAGCGCCCCCATGGGCAACCTGCGCGGCAACCTGCCCTGGCCGGCCAACGGTCCCGTGCACGCCTACGGCAACGGCGTGATCATCGTCGCCCCCCGCGGCAGCGAGGTGAAGGCCGTCGCGCGCGGTCGCGTGGTGTTCGCCAGCTTCCTGCGCGGCTACGGCATGATGATCATCGTGAACCACGGCAATGGATTCATGAGCATGTACGGCAATAACGAAACGCTGCTGCACGGCGTGGGTGACACGGTGGAGGCCGGCGAAGCCGTCGGAACCGCCGCGGCGCCCGCCGGTGACAACGGCGCCTACTTCGAGCTGCGCCAGGGTGGCAAGCCCATCGATGCGCGCGGCTGGCTCGGCAAACGGCATTGACCCCGGAGAAAGGCATGCGTCAGCACCCCCTTCGCCTCGCCCTCGCGCTGGCACTCGGCGCCGTCGTGGCGATTCCCGCCGTCCAGGCGCAACAGAAGCCGATCAAGCAGCCGGACGCGCCCGCCGCGTCCTCGACCAGCGCGGCGGCCGTCGTCGAGAAAGCCGACGAGGCGGTCAGCCTGGACGATGTCCGCAATTTCACGCGGGTTTACCACATCGTCCAGCAGGCCTACGTCGAGAAACTCGACAACAAGACCATCATGAACGCCGCCATCAGCGGCATGCTGCAGAACCTCGATCCGCATAGCGAATACCTCGACAAGGAAGGCCTCGACGAACTGGACGAGGACACCACGGGCCAGTACGGCGGCCTCGGTATCGAGGTCTTGCAGGTGGACGGCATGCTGAAGATCGTCTCGCCGATCGACGACACCCCCGCCTCGCGCGCGGGGATCAAACCCGGCGACACCATCCTGAAGGTCGATGGCATGGTGGTCGACAGCCAGAACATCGACGAGGCATTCAAGAAACTGCGCGGCGACCCCGGCAGCAAGATCACCCTCACCATTCTTCACGAGAAGTCCGACAAGCCAATCGACCTGCCGCTGGTGCGCGAGCGCATCAACGTCACCAGCGTGAAGGTGCGCCAGCTCGATCCGGGTTACGTGTACATCCGCCTGAGCCAGTTCCAGGAGGATACGGCCTCCGACCTGGACAAGAAGCTGTCCGACTTCATCAAGAAGAACGGTGCGCCGAGGGGCGCGGTGCTCGACCTGCGCTCGAATCCCGGCGGCCTGCTGACCACCGCCGTCGGCGTCGCGGATGCCTTCCTCGATTCCGGCACCATCGTCACCACCAAGGGACGCCTCCCCGACGCCAACCTGCACTTCGATGCGCATCCGGGTGACCTGCTCAAGGGCGCGCCCATGGTGATCCTCGCCGACAACGGCACCGCCTCGGCCGCGGAGATCGTCTCAGGCGCCCTGAAGGACAACCATCGCGCACTGATCATGGGCAGGCGCACCTTCGGCAAGGGCGTGGTGCAGACCGTGCTGCCCCTCGACCAGGATCACGCGGTGAAGATCACCACCGCGCGCTACTACACGCCGAACGGCACGTCGATCCAGGCCGAAGGCATCAAGCCGGATATCGCCCTGGCCGACCTCGCCGTGAACAAGGCCGATACGCCACCGCAACTGATCGGCTCGGAAGCGGACCTTCCGAACCACCTCGTCAACGAGAAGGCCGCCGCCGATGACAAGAACACGACGGACGACGACGGCAAGCTGGCCATCGAGGATTACGCGTTGTCGCAGGCACTGAACGTGCTCAAGGGCATGGCGCTGAATCGGCAGGCATCCGGCAAGTAACGCGGGGAGCCTGGTTTCGGCGTCACGCCTACGCCGGAGGGCGTATGGCCGGGCTGCGTCGAGCGGACGAGGATGGTGCAGAGGCTGCACCCGCATCCGTGACTGGACGAGGAAGATGTGGGGCGCGATGGCCGGCACAAGGAGGTCATATGTTCGCTGCACTCGAATTCGATCATGCGTTGTTCAAGCCACAGGTCAGATGGATCGTGGTGGAGTGTTCCGGTATCGGCCGCAAATGCGGCGGGCCGGTCGCCTTTCCACCGCGGCGGGATCGCGCGTACTTCGTTTCGGAAACGACCGCGCATGCGGACGCGGACGCCTATGCCGCCTTCAAGAATCGCCAGGCATGCGCTGCGCTGAATGCGGCCGAAGAGTCCATCGTGTCGCAAGCGAAGGCGGGCACGCATCCCCGGCGGCATCTGGCGTATGCCTGGGACCACTTATTGATGGCCGACTTGCCACTGTCATGGGCGGTGCTGGAATGGTCGGGTGATGACAGTCACGATGGGCCGCGCAACGACACCGCCTACTTCACGCATACGCCTGAAGCGGAAATGGATGCCAAGGTCTTCGCCTTTCTCCGTGACGAAAGCGTCCAATGGTCCGCCTACAACCAATGACATATGGCGAAGGCCTATGCGAAGCGGAATGCTGCGTGAGGAAACCGGCATGAGCCGTTTCCATCATTCAAGGAGGAACGCGCCATGAGCAAGCCGACCAAGAAAGAGGTCCTGGATGTCATTCTCGTCGAAGCAAGGAACAAACAAGGCACCGAAGCGCAGGCATGCGTTGAGTTGACCGCTTCGACGGAAATCGAACCACTGATCGTTGTAAAGGGCAGCCTCGTCAATGACGTGGCGAAAACGCTTGCGGCCAAGTACGCCGTGACGTTCCCGAAGGATCTGGGAACCTTGGGCACGATCGATGGTGCCGCCGCGTATATCGTCGACAACGCGGACGCATAACCCGGCCGAGGGCGGGCGTCGGTTCGACGCTCGACGACGCCTGCCCGAATCCCAAGGGTCGATCGACGAGAAAGTCACCCGGTTTTCCGTGCGAAAGGATTCGCCATGTCTCAGTCGTTGGAAAATACGCCGTCACTGGCAAACACCTTCACCGCCGACTATCCGAGCCTGTTCGGCGACCAGGGTATCGACCGCTGCCCGGACGAGGCACTCGAAAGCAGCTTCGGTCCGTTCGCGTATGCGGAATCGCTGATCGGCATCGTACGCAGGTTGGAAACGGCGGTCGGCACCCCGCCGGTCAAGCCCCTGGCGTATCGACGCCCGGACATTCCCGGATTGATCCTCGACGAACCCGCCTTGAACCGGCGGGTTCCACGATTGAGTCTTGTCATCGAATGCCTCGAGGCCATGGTGGAGTCCACACACTCCGGCGACGAGAAAGCCGCGGCCGTGTTGACCGCCGCGACCTCGCCGGCCAACCTGCCCTTCGATCGTGCCTGGGCCCTGGTCATCCAGGTGCTACGAAGCAAACGCCAGCATCCCTGGCAACTGCTGCGCCAGACAGACGAGGACTATCCCAATTTCTCCCATCGCACGGTCGTCAACACGTCGATGCGCAACGCGTTGACGCTTTGTACGGGCCTGGCACCTGCGCAGCTGCGGGCGCTGCAGACCACCCCGGCAGCCGACGACAGCGCTCTATGGTCACGCCTTGGACTACCCGCCGGCAGCACGGTCGAGAGCCTGGCCGATTCGGCGGCTTTCCTTCGTGCGACCCGCCTGAACCGCAAACGCTTGCGGCAATTGCTGGCGGTCAACGGCGTGGCTCCGAAAGACGATGGCGGTACCTACTCTTCCGTGACCGTCAGTGCAGCGGGAAAACCCGGTGGCCTGGCCGATAGCAGCGCTTTCGGCGCGCGCTTCGTCAACGATGGCCAATCGCCCGCGCTGCGGCTCGTCGCCGGGGGTGCGACGAACAAGACCACACGCATCGACAACTTGAGTACGGGCCACCTCCAGCGCATCGACACCATGCTTCGCCTTCATGCAGGCATGGGCCTACCGTTCGCAGCCATCGACCGGCTTCTCCAGGCCATTTTCGCCGCCCAGGACAGCGATGAGGATTTTCAGGTCGATGTCCATGTCTTGCGCGCCCTCGGCCTGTACTGCCATTTGCGCGACAGCCGGCAGGTAAGCCTGGAAGCCTATGCGGCCGTTATCGACGAGATATCTCCCTACGCGACCGGACGCGACACCCCCTACTACGACAAGCTCTTCCACGCCGGCGCCGGCGGCAGCGATCTCGCCGGCACCGGTGCGCCACTCACCATGGATGACGGAGCGTTCGCGATAGATGGCGGCGACGTGACGGGGCGACAGCTGTGTGCCGGCCTGGGAATCGGCGCGGACACGCTATCCGTCCTGCTTGAATGGACCATCGAGGCGCAGGAACTCACGGCGCCTTCCCGAAACCTGGCGCTGGTCTCCGCATGTCATCGCCTGGCCGTACTGCCCCGCTGGCTGGGGCATGACGAGAAGGATGGCCTGGCCTTGCTGCGCCTTTATGCAAAGACGCATCCCGACCTTTTCGATCAGCTCGCCGGCGTACCGACGCTCGGCAAGGTCGACGCCACGCCGGCATCCGGCGACACGGCCACGGATGAGCCCGACATCGTCGATGCGATCGTCACGCTCATGAATTTCTCGGACTGGCTGCATCGGCACCGCCTGGACGCCAGGTCGATAGGAAACCTGCTCGGCGCAAGCACTCTCACGCGAGGCGACCTCGCCCGTCTCATTCCGAACTTATCCGCCCGGACACAAACCGTCACCGATGGCCGCCTGCGTGACGCCTTCCTGGAAATGCCCTTCGCGATCGATGCCGAGCGCGTTCCGACCCGGGTATTGTCGCCGCTCATCGAACGTACCGGCATCTTCAAGGACAGCGTGTTCGAACTGGACCAGGCCGCGCTGGACACGCGGATAGGGAGCGCGCTCGATGCAGTGAAGGACACGACCGCGGGCAACCTCGTAACGACCGCCGCCAAGCTGGCGCGGACGAAAGCCCGTATCGGCCAGCGCCTTCGCGAGCTACTCGACGGTCAGCGTGCCCTCGCGGAGCAGATCCTCGCGGCGCTGATCCCGGAGATCACCGACCCCGACACGCGCGCGAGCCTTGGCAAATGGGCCGGTGCCACGCCGGCATCGATCCTGGCCCTGGTCGACGGCGCCGCTTCGACCGGCAGCGAAACCATTCCCTGGCTGGGTGCATTACGCCAGCGATCGCAGCTGGTTTCCCAACTGGCTATCGATGCGTCCACCCTGGAGGCAATGCGCGCCCATCGCGAGTGGTTCGACCTCGACGAAGGCGACATTCGGAACCCTGGGCTGATCGTCGTTCATCGCCTTGCCGAGTGGAACAAGACGGTACGTGACGTGGCGGCCCGCTCCGCCATCGAGCCCGAGAAGGCAGGCAAAGATCTACTCGCCTACCTGGGCACGGCCGGCGACAACGCACAGGGTGATCCGGCCACGCGCCTTGCCGGATTGCTAGGCGTGGACAAGACCGTCGTGACATCCGTCGCCGCCCGGATCTCGCCACGCCCACAAGGTGACTCCCTGACGACTGCGAGCCACATCGCCTGGCTGCTGCGCTTGCAAGCACTGGCCGACCGGACGGCCATATCGATCGAGGCCATGCTCGCTCTCGGCCAGCTGGAACCTCAAAGCAGTCCGGCAGACATCGAAGCCGCCGCACAACTGCTGCTCGCCACCTGCCAGCCGTCCGAACGCGATCTCATCGTGGGCACGCACAATGAAGCATGGCGCGATGCCATGGTCTCCTGGTTGCTTATCCATTCGACGGATATCGACGGCCGGAAATTCGCCGATCGCAACGAACTTTCGGCCTGGCTCCTCACCGATCTCGAAGTCGGCGCCGAACCCGAGACCACGCGCCTGGCTGCCGCCCTGGACAGCCTCCAGCTCTATATCCATCGTTTGCTCAGCGGCCTGGAAAGGCATCTGAACCCGAATGCGGACATCAAGGAGGAACGACGCCAATGGAGCGCCTTTCGTTCCCGTTACGTCGACTGGCGACAATACAGGGAACGACGGGAATACCCTGAAAACCACATCCATCCCGCTCGCCGCCAACGCAAGACCAGCGCCTTCCTCGACCTGGAAACACAACTGGCGCAGGGACAGGCCCGACCCGCCGATATCGACACGACCCTGCTCAGGTACCTCGCGGATTTCGAGCGAACCAGCAATATCCAGGTGATCTCCGCTTATCACGACGGCGTCGATCCTGTCCGGGACGAACTCCACCTGGTTGGCCGAAGCAATATCGAACCTCATGAATACTTCTGGCAGTCCGCCCGGATGGATGTCGAAGCAGCGGACGGCCGCACCGGCATGCTCGCCTGGAGTGGCTGGAAGAAGATCGACCTGCCGGTCAACGGCGAACTGGCACGAACGAAGATTCCCCAACCGATCACATCCGCCGACACCCTGTCCACCACGTTGACGGCCGATATTTCGGCGGCGAAAGCCGCACGGACGAAAGCCACGGAACTACGCGAAGCCGCCAAGACGGCCGCCGATCCTGCAGCTGCCCAAAAGGCCGCCATGGAAGCCGAAGCAGCCGCCGTCAGCGCGGAAAAGACGGCCCGTGCCACGAGGGTTGCGCTGGCGGTGGCCCGTGACGACGAAGACGACTCGCGAAAAGCCATCGAGACCGTCCGGCCACTGACTATCGACGGTCGCAAGTATCTCGTCTGGGTCGAACGCGACACCTCGGCCATCGTCTTCGACACCGAGACCGCCGCCAGCACGTACTACGCCATGCGCGTGTGCTACAGCTATCTCGATACCAATGGCAACTGGAGCGCCTCGAACACCCTGATCAGCCTCGATGGCTACGGCGCCGACGGCACGCGCCGCAGACCGGCCAATGACGAGGAACGCGACAAGCTGTTCAAGCGCAGCTACATGCCCGGACTCATCGTCATGGAGAACCGCAAGGGCCAGCGGGAAACCGAGCCCTATCTGGTCACGATGCTGTTCGACAGCCAGCGCGAGCCAAAAGCCGGCGAAGCCATGACATGGGTTGCGGAAAAGGATTACTTCCTCGCCGTCCGCGACTTGCTGCTGATCGACGAGAAGCGCCTGGATGGCACGAGCAAGGGCGACACCCTGGAGAAGCGGCTCGTCGAAAACTGGTTCAACCTCTACCGCGACCCGCGCGTGGTGCAGCACCCGTATATCGGTGCGAAGTATGGATTGAAAGCTTCAGACGAGAAGCCGACCGTGAAGATAGACGATGCGAAGCTTGCCGGACTGCGCAAGAAATTCGTGATGATCACGCCGGAGAAGGTCGACGTACATGCGGAACTAACGCGTGATGGAAGCGAAATCCAGGTCACCGGAAGCTTCGATAGCGAATGGCGGTCTAGCACGGTGACTCAACGGGAAATCAAGTCCGTCGATGATATTGACAGTGTTGTCATCGACCATACCATCGATGTTCACTCAGCAATTCGTACATATAATGGCTTCTACCGCGACGATGGGACTATTGTCGCTTTTAAGCTACAGGCCCTCGTGAACGCCGACTCATGGAGCTCCAGTAAAATTATTTTCAAAAGCATCGAAATTACGTCGAACAACCTGGGCAGACTGACATACCTTAAAGATATTGACGGAAAAAAATTCAGCAATGCGAACGAAGCTGCGATTCTTCTGCTCGAACACATAGTCCAGGGACTCGACTTCCGCGCCAAGTCCCTTTCAATAGATGCGACTCTCGGTCATCTATTGAGAAGCAAGGGCTCATTGAAACAAATTGGGAATTATTCAGTGTTGGATGATCCAGTTTCCCATTCCCGTAGCACATTCGAACCCTCAATCGCCGACATCCGCGTTGTTCTACAAGCGAAGCCAATCCAAACTAATCAGGAACACACGATCACCATACCGGTAAAGGCCGAACTCGTCCGGGTCGCAAACGCAAAGTCATCTGGAGTGGCTACAACCGACGCAACACTTCTGGCCGACCTGAAGTCCAGTGATGGCGAAGGACCGCAAGCGTTGCAAACCCTCCATGCGCTTGCGACATCCGAGACTGATCGTGCCGCCTTGACGGCATGGCTGCCGGTACTGGCCGACACCTGGCGCATCCCCGCGCAGGACTATTACCAGGCACTCCGCAACGAAGGCCTGGAGTACGGTGTCACCGATGGGAGCGCCTTGTCAGGATCCTTGCCCTTCCTGCAAGCCATGCAGGCGACGAGCCGGACATCCCTGCGCAAAGCTCTCGTTCGATTGGTGGCCGGCACGCTCGGTGGCACGCTCCAGGATGACGCACGAGCCAAACTTCCCGACGACGTGCGCACGGCAATCGTTCTTTTCGCGGCACGTGAAAACACCCGCTATCGCGATCTTCTCGGGCGGCTGGCGAAACTTGTCGCGGGCACCAACACCGATGTGGTGATCAAGACGGAAACACTGGACGCCTTCACTCGGGGCACCAAACGTATCGTCGCGCGTACCCCCGTCGATGCCGACGAGACCGACTACACCTTCCGCCTGATCCTAAAGACCACGGCCGATCCGGTGGCCGACGCGGACGGCGAGTACCACGAATGGATACGCATCACCGCGCCCTACACGCTCACGAATATCACCGAAGCGAACACACAACTGCCGGATGATCGCGTGCCGACGGTGCGTCTCCGTCGAAACAGCGCACAAGCGCAATACCTCGACCTGGACGAATCCAGCCTGCCGCCGATCCGCCTGAATACCTTGTTCGGCAAACAGCTGGTCGCCCGGGCGACACGCTCCGTGGACGCCGTGCTGTCGATCGATGCGCAGACGCTGCCCGAGCCCGCCCTGCGTACCGGAGGCAGCGGCGGCTTCGTGGATTTTCGCGGTGCCAATGGCCTGCATTTCTGGGAACTGTTCTTCCACCTGCCCTGGCTGGTGGCCTGGAGCCTGTGTGAAAAGGCCCATTACGCCGAAGCCTGGCGCTGGTGCAGTCGCTACCTGTTCGACCCCTATCGCGGGCGCACCACTGAAACGACGGCACCCATACCGTTCTGGAATTGCCTGCCCTTGGTTTACCCCCTCGATGGGGCCAGGAATACCGGCGAAGCCCCGGAGCTGGCTGGCTACGAGAACGCCGTCCATTTCCGCAAGGCGATCCATGCGTTCCTGGTCGACGTGTGGCGCATGGAAGGTGACGAACAGTTCCGCCGGATGACTATCGACAGCCTGCGTGAAGCCAATCTCTGTTACCAGAAGTCACTGCAGCTTATCGGCTCGCTCCAGGAACCCGCCGAGGCACGGCCGTGGACGCCGACCACGCTAGGTTCCCGCAGCGCGTCGTTCGTTCAACCGGTCAACCGCGCACTGCGCGACCGCCGCTCGTTGTTGCTGGCGCGCCTCGACAACCTGCGCCACGGGCGGACGATCGACGGCGTGCGCATCCCGTACCTGGGTTATGGCGACGAGGACGTGGAGAGCGGATGGGGCGGCGGTCGGCGTGGGTCGACAAGCAGCTCGCGCATGTTGTCCCTCAGCACCATGCCCGCGTATCGCTTCCGCGAGGTGATGGTCATGGCCCTTGCCGCGGTGGAGCGACTGACCGACCTCGGTCGTTACCTGTTCCGCATCTACGAACACGAAGCGGATAACGCTCTGGACGTCGAACGGCAAAGGAACCTGCTGGCATTGGCCGATTTCGACATTTCGCTGCGGCGGAAGGCCGTCGAGACGGCGAGACGCGAACGCAATTCGCTGCAATTGACCCAGGAGGCCATCAAGAGTCGTATCCAATACTATGACGGACAACTCATGGCTCCCCGCAGCGGCCTGGAGATTGCCGGGTCGGTCATGGCCACTGCTGGCGTGCTGACGCAGTACGCACGCTATATACCTATCGCCGTTGGCGGTGGATTGAAGGTCGTTCCGAACATATTTGGATTCGCCGTGGGCGGCCAATCGGTCTGGGGGCCCGTCGAAGCGCTCGACAAGGCACTCGACGTCACTTCCGAAGGCTCCCGGTTGCTGGCGGAAGACCTGCGTGCGGAGGCCAGCTATGAACGGCGCAACGAAGAGTGGGCATACAACAAGTCGCAGGCTGAACATGACCTCCGCATCCTCACCTCCCAGCTCGACGAACAGATATCGCGCGCGGAATCGGCGACCATCGAACTGAACGAGGCGATCAAGCGGCGCGATCACCTGCGCGGCGAATTCGAGGTGCAGACCACCGGGTTTGCCATCGCTTCCACCTACACCTGGATGCTGGGTCGCCTTGGCGAGTTGTTCGCTTCCTCCTACCAGTCCGTGCTCGCCCTGTGCCTGGATGCTCAAGCCAGTTACCGCTACGAGACCGGCGACTTCGATAGCCGGCACGTGCGCCTGGATGCATGGGAGGGTCCGAGGCGCGGCATGTTCGCTGGCGAAGCACTGCAGAACGACTTGCATGCGTTGCAAGGGGCTTACCTGCGTCGCCGCGTGCGCCGCCTGCAGATACACAAGACGATATCGCTGCGAAGCTTGCTGGCTGGCGAGTTCGAGAGTCAGCTGAACACGGGAAAGTTACATTTTTCCCTCGACCCGAACGTCTTCGACGCCGATTTTCCCGGCCATTACCTGCGGCAGATACGACATCTCGCCGTTGTCCTGGTGCCCAAGACGAATGCCGCGATCCTGCATGCCGACACGGAAATACGCGCCGTGCTCACGCAGTCGTCCAATACATTGCTGTTTCGTCCGGATCCGGAGGGGGCGGAGTACCTCTACAACCCGGACAAGGGCAACATGGAAGCCATCGTGCGCGACCTGCGAGGCGACCAGCAGATGGTGCTCTCGCACGCATCGCCGCGTTCGCACGCCGATCCGATGGAAACCATCATGCTACGTGCCGAACATGCCGACGGCCGATACGGCACCTTCGAAGGCACCGGAGCGATTTCGTCCTGGACGCTTGTTTTTCCTGGCGAGAGAAATGACTCCCGACTCATGCGGAACGAGATCAAGGATATAGAGATCCACCTCGACTACTCCTCGGCCTGGGGTGGCACCGAGTTCAAGGAAAAGGTGGAGGGCTTGCTCACGTCGGTCCCCGCCACGAGTACGGAACGCGAGTCCTCCAGGACGGGGCTTCTTTCCCGCCCCTCGGTTGTCGAAGTGCGCGGGCGCAACGCACTCGATCGCCGCGACATCGCCGCCGGGGCAACGATCGTCTTGTCGGCATGGCCCGGCATTAAAGAAGGTCAGCGCGTATGGCTGCGCTGTGAAGGAGTAAGGGCCGATGGCTCCGTGAGCAAACGGGGCATGTTTCCGTCGTCACGGACGGTGACATCCACCGAAGCCACTGAAGGACTCCGTGTTCCGCTGCCATTCGGCTATGTCGATGACCTGGGCGACTATGGCCAGCTGCACATCATCTTCAAGGCCGCGCTGGACGGTGGTACCGACGAATCCAGCGCGGTAGCCTTCCCGGCTCTCACCCTCGATGTCCCAAGATGCGTGACGCTCTCCGTAAAACCCGCGGCGACGAACGATGAGTGGGTCTTGCACACGTCGACGGCCGCACCGTCGATTCCGACCGCGGCAGGCTACCTGACCCTGTCAGCGGATGAAGGACCGACCACCCTGGTGTACGACTCGGCCTCACCGAGCTTCTTGCAGGCTACCGTCGCGGATTCCAACGGAGTGGAACGTGCGGTCAAGTTGCGCGCCAGGCGCCTTCCGGAGGGCAGCAGGAGTTACGGGATCAACACCTACTGCGCGGAAGTGGGCCGGCCGTTCAACACTTATTTCCGCATTCAGTACCTGTCATCGGACAATCCGGATATCCCTGCCGGGACATACAAGGGACAGCTGGTTCTCCAGTTGGCGGGAAAGGACGTACCGAGGGTGATCGAGTCGATCTTTATCGACATCGACATTCCGGTACCGACATCTCAGCCCGCGCGTGGATCCACCGACGTAGGACTATCGCCCGCACCCACGCCGAGACTCGAAGAAGCGCGGAAGCTCATCGAGAAGTTCTATCGCACATGGGAGGATATCGACAAGCAATCGGGTAGCGATCTGGCGAAAGCGCGCCCCCTCGCCGATGCGGCCTTGAATGACTCGATGGTCTTCTCCCCGAGTGAGGACGCGACGGTGTTCTGTCGACCCGCGCCTGTCGTGACCGGCACCACATACCTCGACCTGGAACAGCCAGTCGTGATGGTCCGGGGCTCGGAGGTACCGCCGGGAGGGGCGGTAGGCCGAGGGTTCGAGGATCGATTCGTCCTGACTCGCACGCCACTCGTCGTGTTCAAAGCCCTCCGTCTTTTCACGACCCCTCGTCCCGCGTGGAAGGTACCGGCACCACCAACCATCGAAGGCGATACGGGCACGAGGTTGGATCTGTCGCATCGGCTCGTGCAATTTATCGATGAGTTGTATGGAACGCTTAGCATCAATATCGGCGACTCGCGTTCTTTCAACGCATTTTGCCATTTCAATCCCCTGTTGAACGGCAGGAGCAGCGATGGCTTGTTCAACGCCGCCCGTGAGGCATTCCGGGGGGTGGTCGCCTTCAGCGCCTGGGAATGGGCCAGGGTGCGATGGATTCCGGACAGGAGTGCGCCCGTTGAAATAGAGACCAGGCTCACCACGATGCGATCAGGGGCGGCCACGCCCGGTATCATCCAGGACAAGTTGTCCCTGAAGGTTAACGATGTGGATGGCGGGGGCTATGCCCTGGTCGTGACGGAGTGGAATTCCACGATCCCCTCGGACGACTGAGGGGATCGGACACCGCGATTCACCAGAACTTCCACCACGGCCGCGAGGCCTTCGCCACCGCCTTGCGCACCTTGCGTGGAAGATCGGGGTCGGCGGGCGCGGTGGCCGTGGCCTCGGCCACGACCCAGCCTTCGCACGCCGTCGCTCCATAAGCCGACGCGGGCAGGTCGGCGTGGAAGGTGGTGACGCTCTGCGCAAGCTCGATCGGCAGGGAATAGTAGTGGTCCACGTCGTCGCCTTCCGCGTCGGCCGCGTCCTGCAGGCCTTCGATGCGCGCATGGATAGCGTCGAACGCCGCCGGAAGGCTACCGCTCGTGGAGAGGTCGCGCGTGTCGTCCTGTTGCCCATCGTGTTCGGCACGCCAGCTGCGGATACCGTTGATGTAGCAGGTGGCGGAACTCACCATCACGTCGTCGTCGTATTCGCAGGTGACCAGCACGCAGCCGCGCGACAACCGGCGCATGTCGTCCTCGGCGATCAGCGGCGCGGCGAAGCGGGTGACCACGACGAACCAGCCGTTCGGCAGCGCGATGGAGAATCCGCGCCGTGGCTGGGCCGCCGTCTGGCCATTCGGCACGAGGTCGAGCGCCGCGCGAACCTCGTCACCGCCCTTGCCCTTGACCGCGAGCCAGCCGATCGAGGCACCCATGGCGTCAGTCCTGGACGGGTGGCTTGAGGAGGAAGCGCACCGCCAGCAAGCCCAGTTCGTAGAGCAGGCACATGGGAACGGCGAGCATCACCATCGACAGCAGGTCGGGCGGCGTGATGAACGCCGCGATGGCGAACGCACCCACGATGGCGTAGCCGCGCCCCTTGCTGAGCTTCTCGGCATCGACGACGCCGATCGCGGCGAGGATCACCACGGCCACGGGCACTTCGAAGCAGAGGCCGAAGGCGAAGAACATCAACATCACGAAATCGAGGTAATGCGTGATGTCCGTCATCATCGCGACGCCTTCGGGCGTGACCGCGTTGAGGAACTTGAACGCCGCCGGCAACACCACGAAATACGCGAATGCGCAGCCGGAGTAGAACAGCACCAGCGAGGCGACCAGCAACGGCCGGGCCAGGCGCTTCTCGTGCCGGTACAGGCCCGGACTGACGAAGGACCACAGCTGATAGAGGATCATCGGCATGCTGATGAACAGCGCCACGAAAAAGGCGAGCTTCAGCGGCGTGACGAACGGACTGGCCACTTCGGTGGCGATCAGGTGCGCGCCTTGCGGCATGCGCTCGACCAGGGGCTTGGCCAGCTCCGCATACAGATGGTTCGCCACCGGCACGAGGGCCAGCAAAACCAGCAACAGCACGACGATCGCCTTCAGCAACCGCGTGCGCAGTTCCATCAGGTGGGAGAACAGGCCCTCTTCGACCACGTCGTCGGGCGACGGATCGGGCTCACGTGCGGTCATGCTGCTCGTTCCCGGACGGCGCCGGCTCGTCGCGCTTCAATGGAAGCATGTCGACCGCGGGGTCGGGTTCGCCGGCCGCGGCACGCGCCGTCTGTGTTTCCGTGAGGGTGTCACGCACGCGCTCGCCGGTGCCGCGGATCTCGGCGCTGGCGGCGTGGATGTCCTGGCGCACGCTGTCATGCGCCGCGCGGGCGTTGTCGGCGGTCTCGCGCAAGGTGCGCTTGATCTCCTCGGCCTGGATTTCCCGTTCGACCTCGGCGCGCACGCTGTCCCAGCCGTTGCGCATGCGGCGCAACAGGGCGCCGGCGGTGCGAGCCGCATGGGGCAGGCGTTCAGGGCCGAGGACGATGAGGGCGACCACCGCGAGAAGCAGCAGCTTGCCTAGACTGATGTCGATCATGGCGGCGCCAGGATCACTGACCGCGGTCGCGCGGCTCGCTCGTCTCGCTGTGGACCGGCGGCACCTGGGTCGACGCCGGCGGATCGGCGCGCAGCTTTTCCTCGCGCTCGCGGGCCGCCTTGGCCTCTTCGTCGCCGTCCAGGCCCTTCTTGAAGTCGCGCATGGCGCCGCCCAGGTCCGAGCCGATATTGCGGAGCTTCTTCGTACCGAAGATCAGCACGACGACGAGCAGCAGGAGGACGATATGGGTAATGCTCATGGAAACCTCGAGGGCGCCCTCATCGGCGCCGGTGGGACGGGCCGGCGCCCAGGGGGGCGCCGGTGGACGATCAGCGGTTAGTGTACTCCTCCAGTTTATCCCTGAATTCCACCACCTCGCTTGGAACATTCGTCACACCGCCTTCAAAAATGCGGCGGGCGGTGATCCCGGGGCCGTAGATTTCCTCGTTTGAGTCGTCGTCGATGCTGATCCGGGCGCCGTCCAGCGCGATGCCGGCGAAGAGGCCCTTGGCACGGGAATACGTGTAGATCTCGGCCTTCATCTGGCCATCGGTGGCCGCCGTGGCCGAGCGGCCCACCGGGCCGGCCGCGGCCGACGCGTTGGCGCCCATCGTGAATTTGCCGTCGATGATGCTGTCCACGCCACGGTCGGTGCGGAAGACGAGGATCACGTCGGTGGACTGGATGCCCGCCTGGAAGCCCACCCCGGCGGCGGCGGTGGAGATGAAATTCGGGTTCGACCAGGTGCCGTCCCGGGTCTTGATCGAGATCAGGCCCTCGCCCTTGGCGCCGGAAAAGACGAAACCGCCCTTGACCATGCCGGGGATCACGGCGATGGCGCGCGCGTTCTTCAGAAGGTCGGCCGGCAGGGACTTGTCAGGAGCGTCGTCGATCATCTCCGAGAGCACCCGCACCGCTTCCCTGGCCTGGGTACGCGGCGGGTCCGCCGCCTGCGCCGCCATGGACGGGAGCAGGGTGAGAAGTCCGAGGGCGAGCAGACGGGACAGGCGTGGGGACATCGGGTGGCTCCTTTCTGGCGCGGGAAGGCATCGGCTGCGGCAATGCGAGCAAGCCCCGCCGCGCCGCCGTATGGCAGACTGCGGCGATCCCCGCGAGCGCCGGACGCCGATGCCAGGTACGCCAAACTATACCGGCCTTGCCGGCCATTCCCACGACACCCTGCCCCAGGCGGCGGTGCTGCTGGTTAATCTCGGTACACCTGACGCGCCCACGGCAGCCGCCGTCCGCCCCTACCTCGCCCAGTTCCTCGGCGATCCGCGCGTCATCGAGTATCCGCGATTGCTTTGGCTGGCGATCCTGCATGGCGTAATCCTGCGTGTGCGGCCCAAGCGTTCGGCGCACGCTTACGCACGCATCTGGACGGCGGAAGGTTCGCCCCTGCGCGTGGGCAGCGAGGCCCTCGCCGCCGCGCTCCAGGCCGAATTGTCCGAACGCGCCCCTGGCCCCGTCCGGGTGGCGCTGGCGATGCGCTACGGCAAGCCCGACGTCGCGAGCACCATCGCCGCCTTGCAGCGCGAGGGCGTCCGCCGCCTGCTGGTGCTTCCGCTGTATCCGCAGTACTCGGCCACGTCCACGGGAAGCGTGTTCGACGCGGTCGCCGACACCGTAAAGGGACTGCGCTGGCCTCCGGAACTTCGCCAGGTCAACGACTACCACGGCGAGGCCACCTACATCGCCGCGCTGGCCGATAGCGTCCGCGCGCACTGGGCCGCCAACGGCCGGGGCGAGAAGCTGGTGATGAGTTTCCACGGCATTCCCGAGCGGTACCTGCGCGCCGGGGACCCGTACTTCTGCCAGTGCCACGCGACGGCGCGCCTGCTTCGCGAAGCCCTGGGCCTTTCCGAGGACGAGGCGCCGATCAGCTTCCAGTCGCGGGTGGGGCGCGAGCGCTGGCTGCATCCCTACACGGATGAGACGGTCAAGGCCCTCGGCGCGCGCGGCATCAAGCGGATCGACGTGATCAGCCCCGGCTTCGCCGTGGATTGCCTGGAGACACTCGAGGAAATCGCCATGCAGAACGCGGATTTCTTCCGCGAGGCCGGCGGCGACACGCTGAGCTATATCCCCTGTCTCAATGCCACGCCGGCACACGTGCAGGCCTTGACCGGCCTTGTCCTTCGGCATGGCCAGGGCTGGCCCGAGTTCTCGCCCGGCTACGATGGCGCGGCCGCCGTGGCGCACCTGGCCGCCGCCCGGGAACGTGCCCGCCGGATCGATGGCGATGCGTGAGCTGAAGGTGTCGATACCGGGGCTGGAACTGGCCGCCCTGAGCTGGGGCGAGCCGGATGCGCAGCCGCTGGTGATGCTGCATGGCTGGCTCGACAACGCCGCCAGCTTCGCGTTGCTGGCCCCGCACCTGGCGGAGCGCTTCCACGTGATCGCGCTCGACCTGCCTGGGCACGGTGGCTCGCGGCATTTTCCCGAAAACATGATCTACCAGCACGTCGATTACGCCCGCACCGTACTGGCCGCCGTCGATGCCCTCGCCCTGCCCCGCTTCCACCTGCTCGGGCATTCGCTCGGTGCCGGCGTGGCGACCCTGGTGGCTATCGCGGCACCGGAACGCATCCGCGGGCTCGCCCTCATCGAAGGCCTGGGGCCGCTGGGCGACGATGGTTCGCGCACGCTCGACCGCTTCCGCGAAGCGATGGCGGTGAAGGCCGAAGGCAGCCGTCCGCTGCGCGTGTTTCCTTCCATCGACGACGCCGCGCGTGCCCGCGCCCTGGCGAGTGGACTCGACGCGTCCCTCGCACGGCACATCGTCGAACGCGGACTTCGGGAGGTCGAAGGCGGTTACAGCTGGCGCAGCGACCCGCGCCTGTCCCGGCCCACGCCGATCCGCCTGGCGGAGACGCAGGTCATGGCCTTGCTGCTGGGTCTCGCGGCGCCGACGTCACTGTTGCTCGCCCGCCCGAATGCGCCCTATCTCGAACCCGAGGCGATGCAGGTGCGCATCGACTGCGTGGCGGACATCGAGGTCACCCACATGGATGGCGGCCACCACCTGCATCTCGAACGCCCTGCCGACGTGGCAGGCTGGCTGCACACAGCGCTCTAGTACGGCCTTGCGAAGGTAACTTCAGGTGGTGGGAGCCCAACCAATAGGCGGAGGGTGGTTTACGGAAACAGGCCCCCAGCCCCCGGGAAGCCCCCCTATTAGGGGACCAACCATTTGGCCGAAACAGAATAACAACCCCCCGGAAACCCCCAAACCCCCCGCCCACCCACCCATGCAC
>NZ_JBPGXU010000061.1:0-24017 GCF_056755675.1 Luteibacter sp. KNZ12-1A
CGCCCCCCCCCCCCCCCCCCCCCCCCCCCCCCGGGGGGGGGGGGGGCGGCGCGGCCCCCCCCCCGCCCGCCCCGCCCCGCCGGCGGGCCCCCCCCGGGGGCCCCGCGGCGGCGGTCTGGCCGGGCCGCGGGTCAGCCGCCCTCGGCCGCCGGAAGCTCGTTCACGTCGCGGACGCTGTACACGTCGATGGCGTAAGGCGCCTTCGCGTCACCCGTGGCCTTGAAGCGGCCGAAGACGGTCGCATCGGCACGAGCGCCCTTGCCGGTCACGGTGCGCCGGAACGCCGAGACGTCCCGCTTGCGGACGGAACCGTCGTCCATGCTCAGGCTCACCGTGCCCTTGCACTGCGCGTCGGACAGCATGGTCACCTTGCCCTCCGTGGCGGCCACGCCACGAACCGTGACCGTGGTGCCCACGTACCTCTCCGCCGTGCCCAGCACGGTGCAGATCGTATCCGGCGGCGTCTCGTCCGACCGGGCCGCCGCATTGCCCGCGGCACATACCAGAATGAGGGCGACTCCCGTCGCCCGAACGAAAGTTACCGCGTTCATAGGCTTTCCCCCTTGATGCCGGCCCTTGCGGACCGCGCCGAATGGACGGCTAAACCAAGAAGAACGCGTTTATCCCGCCCGGTCAATAAGAAAATTGGGCGGGTCCCGTGGGGACGACGGGGCGGTCAGCGGCCCTTCGAGAGGGCATCGGTCGCCTTCACCAGTGCCGCCGTCGCCCGGCGGGTGGCCTCGGCCGTGGCCGTGACCTACGCCGACGCCTCGTCCCAGGCGCGCGCATCGATGGCATCGCCGATCGCGGGCAACGGCGCCACGTCCTCGCCTTCCCTGCGGCCGGGCGCCTGCAGGAGGTGCCGGTACCAGGGGCGCCGCGGAAGGCCGGATGCCTGCACGAACGCGGGCGCGACCTCGCGCAGGGCCCGGTTCACGGCATCCCGCCGTTTCGACGGAAGATCGCCCGTGGCACCCGCGGCGCCGTCGTAGGCGCGCGCGGCAGCGAGCAGCCCGCGCTGCGCGTCACGCAGCGGACCGAGATCGACCTCCTGCCAACGGTCGTCCACCCGCGCAGGTGGCCGCAAGCCACGATAAGCCACCTCCGCCAGACGGTAGGCGCCGCTGTCGACGAGCGTGTTGTGGCGGACCGCGTCACGACGAGTCGTCGCCACGCTGGCCGCCAGCCGCTCGATGTCCCGGCCCAGCGATTCCGCGAACGCCGTGTAGCGCCAGGGCAGCACGTCGGCGTTGGCCACGCGCAGGGCCAGGCGCGCGTTGGTACGCGCCAGCAGGTTCACGTACTTCAGTCCAGGGTCGCCGAAGCGTTGGTAATGCGCATAGGTGTCGTACAGCGAGTGGTAGACCGGAACGCTCTCTTCATCGCCGTCGCGGTCGTAGCCATAGCGCACATGCAGGGACGGGACGCCGAGCCGGTGCGCGAAAGGCAGGTAATCCGAGCCAGTGCCGAGCCGCGGCGGCACGATCGGCCCCTCCACGTCCTTGCCCTTCTCCGCGGCATCCACCGCGCGTTTCGCGTCGCGGCGCTCCCGCACGCTGGCACCGGTTTCCGGATCGCGAAGATCCCCCGCCACCTCGTCGACCAGGGAGGCTAACGAAGGATCGCCGGCGGTGGAGAGAAAGCCACGGCCCGTGGTGTCGTTGTTGAGATAGAAGACCGCCTTGCGCGACAGCTCCGCCGCATGCCGTTCGGCCCACGCCTTCGACCCGAGGATGCCCAGCTCCTCACCGTCCCAACTGGCGAAAACCAGCGTCCGCTTCGGCCGGATGCCGGCCTTGGCGAGTTCGCCGATGGCCCGCGCCTCCGCAAGCAGGGCCGTGGTTCCGGCCAGCGGGTCCCATGCGCCATACACCCAGGCATCATGGTGCACCCCGCGGATCACCCACTCGTCCGGATACTCGCTGCCGGGCAGGCTCGCGATGACGTTGTAGAGCGTGCGCCACTCCCACGGCGAGCGGACTTCCAGGTGCACCTGCGCATCGCCGCCGACGTGATAGGTCAAGGGCAACCCGCCCTGCCAGCGATTCGGCACGACCGGCCCGCCCAGGGCGCGAAGGAAATGCTCGGCATCGCCATAGCCGATCGTGACGACGGGAATCCCCAGGTCGCCGGTGCGTTTCTCGGCCTGGATGGTCTTCGCGGCCGACGCGTCCAGCACGCTGTCGATGCCGAGGGTGCCGCGCTGGACCGTGCGCGGCGTGCGCCATGCGCCGGTCGGATAGACATCGCCCTTGGCGAAACCATCCGCTTCGGGGTCGGAATAAATCACGACGCCGACCGCGCCATGTTGCTGCGCCAGCCTCGGCTTCACCCATCGCCCGGCACCGCTGGATTTCACCAGCACGACCTTGCCGCGCACCGATTGGCCGGTGCGCTCGAGATCGTCGTAGTCCTTCGATAGGCCTTCGTTGACGAAGATCAGCGGCGCATCCACCGTTCCATCCGGGCTGTACGACTCCATGCCGGGAAGCACGCCTTCCGTGCGTTTCGTGTCGGCGTCGCCGTCGACGGCGGGCTCGGTGAAATCGGCCACATAGCCACCGGCGCCCGCCAAGGCAAGTTTTTGTACCGATGGATAGGCCACGAGGACCCGGACCGGTTCGACCGTCACCCGCCAGCCCCACTCGCGCAGGCGGGCGGCGATGAAGTCCGCGTTCTCCTTGTCGTGCGGCGAACCGACCTGGTTCGGCGCGGAGGCAAGGCGGCGTAGCCAGCCGTCGAGGTCGGCCGCGTCGATGGATGCATCGATTCGCCGCTCCACGTCGCGTTCCACCGCTGACGACGCCGTGGTGAAACCGGTCAGTGGCGGCGCGGCCTGTGCCGCGACGGACCCGGATAGCGCCAGCAGGAGGACAGGCAGAAACACGCGCACGTCCATCAGTTCCACCGATAGGTCGCGCTGGCGTAGTAGTACCTGCCGTTCCAGCTCAAAGGCGAGAACAGGCTGTACTTGAAATTGCCGCCGGTGGAGTTGGCGAACTTGGTCTGCTCGGGTCGTGCGTTGAACGCGTTGTCCGCTCCAGCCGTGAAGGTCCACTGGTCGATGGTGTAGTCGGCCGAGAGGTCGAGGGTCCAGCGGTGGTCGAAGTTCTGGTCCAGCGCATTGCCGCTATTGCTGTACACGGTGTAGTCGCCGTAGCGCTGCACGTTCGCGTGTCCCGCCCAGCTGCCATGCAGGTAATCCAGGCCCACGTCCAGCTTCGTGCGTGGATTGGTATCACCGAGCAGGCCAAGCCGCTCGCGGCGCTCCACGCGCTGCACGGCTACGCCCAGTTCGTCGAGGATCGCCGGATTCGGCTTGACCTTGGTCACCTCGTTCTCGTTGTATGCCCAGCCGACGGTGGTGTTGAGGCGATCGCCGTTGGCGAAGTCGAAGGCGTATTGGCTCACGAAGTCGAGACCGCGCGTGCGCGTATCCACCGCGTTGGTGAAATAGCGGATCGACTGGTAGTTCACATCGACGCCGGCGGACGCGAGATAGGCGTTCACGGCGGGCGTGTTCACCGGGATGTTCGACGAGAGGTTGATGCGATTGGTGATCTTGATCCAGTACGCGTCGACGCTCACGTTCCAGCCACCGAGCGGCTCAAGCACGAGGCCCAGCGTGGCGCTGCGCGATTTTTCCGGCTTGAGTTTTTCAGCGCCGAGCAGGCTCGCCGCCTGCGCGTCGACCGGAAACGTACCCGACTGCACGAGCACCTGGCCCTGCCCGAGATCCTGCAATTGCGAGGAGATATCGGCGTAGTGCTGCTGGACCAGCGTCGGCGCACGGAATCCCGTGCCGACGCTGCCGCGCAACGCCACCCGTGGGTTGAAATCGAAGCGTCCGGACAAGGAACCCGAGGTGGTGCCGCCGAAATCGCTGTAATGCTCGTGGCGGCCCGCCAGCGACAACGCGAAGCGATCGGTGAGGTTCGTCTCCAGATCGATGTATTCCGACACGTCGTGCCGCTGCCAGTTGCCCTGCAGGTCGCCGGTGATGCCGCCGTTCGGACCGTACTGCGACACGGCGTCGCCCGGGCTGACCTTGTAGCCCTGCCGCAGGTATTCCAGGCCGAAGGACACGCTCACGGGGTTGGGCAGCCACGAAGGCGAGAATTCCTTGCCGATGTCGAGGTTGCCGGTCTGCTGGTTCGTCTTGTAATCGGCTCCCTGTATGAAGAACGGGGTGTAGCCGAAGGCGCGGTACCAGTCGGCGTTGATCGCGTGGCTGCGCTGGTCGTACTCGTTCGAACCATGGGTGGCCGAGAGGTCGTAGTGCCAGCCCTCGCCAAGCTGTCCACGTATCCCCGCCGTGATGCTGGCGTCGTTGACGATGGGGATGCCGACAGGAAGGTAGCCGTTCGGATAGATCGCGGTGACATTGGTGGAGTCGCCACGATGGCGGTAGAGGCTGGCGGTCTCGTCGCGGTCGCGCCGGTAGAGCGCCTCGACATACACCTCGATCGCCTTGCTGAAGGCGTATTGCCCCACCAGCGATACCTTGTTCGACTGCACCGCCGGATCGCCCAGCCAGTACACCTTCTGGCCATACGTGCTACCCACCGAGGCGGCGGTGCGATCCCGGCCCGCGCGATTGGTGCCATCGTTGTTCTGCGTATCGATGGCGACATGGATCGAGCCCTTGTCGCCCAGCTTGAAACCGGTATCGGCGGTGAGCTGGCGTTGCAGACCATCGCCGGCGTCGTAACCGCCGAACTTGGCGGTGACCTGTCCACCCTGCCCCGATTTCTTGAGGATCACGTTGATCACCCCGCCGATGGCGTCCGAGCCATAGCGCGCGGACTGTCCGTCGCGGAGCACCTCGATGCGCTCGATGGCGGACACGGGAATGGCATTGAGATCCACCGGATTCGAACCGCGGCCGATGGCGCCGCCAAGATTGAGGAACGCCCCGGTGTGCTGGCGCTTGCCGTCGATCAGCACGAGCACCTGGTCCGGGCTGAGGCCACGCAACGTCACCGGGCGAGCCACCTCGGCTCCGCTGATGGTGGTCGGCTGCGGAAAGTTCAGCGAAGGCACCAGCCGGGCCAGCGCCGCCGTGAGCTGGGTGGCACCGGTCTGTTGCAGCTGCTGCGGCGTGATGACGTCGATCGGCTGTAGCGAACTGGACACGGTGCGCTCGGTACTGCGCGTCCCGGTGACGATCACGGTATCGAGTTGGCTGGCGCGGGGGGCGTCCTGGGCCTGGAGCGCGGGCACTCCGAAGGCAACAACCAGGGCGAGGAACAAAGGGTGGCGACGGCGACGGACGAGCGAATGCATGGGTGGATGTCCCCTGGACGATGAGCATCGGCGGCCATGCGGCGGCGATGCGTGAACGCATGCCGGGACCATGACGGCCGGAAAAACGGATGGAATGGAGCCGCGGTCAGGCCGCGGAACGCGCCAGCGCCCGTGGCGCTAGGGGCGAGGCGTGCGGATCAGCCCGGTCGACAACGACAACAGCACGCACGCATCGCCGGACATCGCGGTGCGGCCGCGAGGATCGTCGGGATGGTGGTCACGCGCTGCTGATGTGCGTTCACTGGGGGTGGGGTCGCCTTGGCGGGAATCTTGCGAAGCTTATTTGTTGCACCGCAACGAACGTTTGTCAACCGCCCGTTCGGACGTCCAATCCCCCGCCGTGCCGGATGGGCGATACTGTCGCCCTCCCCATCGAACGACACCGGCCCATGACTTCGTACGACGACGATTTCGAGAACGAGCGCGACCCCGACGATGCGGAGGACGGCGACGACTCCGTCGAATCCCAGGTCTGGCACCTGTTGCTGCTCATCAATCCCGGCGACGAGGACGGGGCGATGCAGCAGTTCTCCGCCTATCGCGATGAAGTCGAGGAAGAAGGCGACGAAGACCCGATACGCATCGTCGGCCGGGTGACGGACTGGCGCTCGGGCTTCGAAGTGGACGCGGACGATACCCGCGCCCTGGTGGATGCGATCAAGGAACTCGCAAGCCGGTGGAACATCGACATCGACTGGGATGGCGATCCGGACGACGACGAGTTCCACGAGGACATCGACGGCGCGGAGATCTTCTCGCGCGCTTTCGACCAGCTGAACCAGCACGGCTATACGCTGTGGGCGCGCGAAGCGGATGACGACGTCTATGCCGGCTGGATCACCAGTTCGCGCGACGACGAGCAGATGCGCCTGGTGGCGACGCAATTGGGCATCAACCTTCGCCTCGGCAGCCAGGTGACCTGACTATCGGCTATCCGGACGAGCCAGCCTCTCCTTCAGCAGGTCGATGAAGGCACGCACTTTCACCGGGGGCTGCTTGCCCGGATAGACCGCGTACACGCCGCCTTCCGGAAGACGAAAGCGGGGCAGCAAGGCCACGAGCCTGCCAGCCGAGATGCCCTCGTCGACGAGATAATCGGGAAGCACCGATACGCCGAGGCCCGCCGCGACGAAGGCGTGCACGCCGAGCGTGCTGTTGGCGCTGGCCACGGTGCGTGTTTGCACGGTGTGTTCCGTCTCGCCGCCCGCGCTGAAGAAGGTCCAGCGGTTGGGCGAAGAGAGCACGGTAAGCGCAATCCAGGCATGCGCGGCGAGGTCTTCGGGTACCCGTGGCGCGCCATGTTTCGCGACGTAAGCTGGCGAGGCGACGAGGCACTGGCGAAAGCTCGCCAGCTTCGCCGCCCGCAGGCTGGAATCGCGCAGCCAGCCGATACGGATCGACAGGTCGAAGCGCTCCGCGATGAGGTCGACGATGCTGTCGCTGGTCACCAGTTCCACCTTGACCTGCGGAAACCTCGCTGCGAAGTCGGCCAGCGCGGGCGCCACGATCGAGGGGCCGTGGTCTCCGGCGGCCGCGACACGAAGGCCGCCCATCGGCGTGTCGCGGCACTCGCCCAGCTGTGCGATGGCCGCCTCCGCATCGGCGAGGACGCGGGCACAGTCCTCGTGGAAGCGCTCGCCGGCATCGGTCAGCGACATCCGCCGGGTGCTGCGCACCACCAGTTGCACGCCGAGCTCTTCTTCCAGCTTCGCCAGGTGCTGGCTCACCATCGCCTTGGTGCTGCCCAGTTGCTGGGCGGCGGCGGTGAACGAGCCGGCCCGGACGAGCGTCACGAAGACGGCGAGGCGGTTGAGGTTGACGTCGGCCATGCCGGTTTCCGATTCATCGTAAAGTCTTACTTTACGATGAATCCATGGATTGCGCGTTTCCTGTGAACGATCAGGAGCGCATGCTAGCCACATCCCTTCCCACGGAAATTCCACCATGAAGATCGTCCTGTTCGGCGCCACCGGCAACATCGGCAAGGTCATCCTCGACGAAGCCCTGGCCCGCGGTCACGCGGTCACCGCCGTCGTCCGCGATCCCGCACGGGTCGCCGCGCGGCACGCCGCCCTGACCGTGGTCAAGGGCGATGTCTCCGACCCCACCTCGTTCGCGGCCGCCCTTCCCGGTGCCGACGCCGCCATCGCCAGCCTCAACGACCACGCCGACCCGGCCAATGTGCCGAAGCAGGCCGCCGTCCTGCTGGATGCGCTTTCGTCGGCGGGCGTGCGCCGCTTCGCCTGGGTCGGCGGCGCCGGCAGCCTGGAGGTCGCCCCCGGCGTCCGCGTGATCGACGACGCCCACTTCCCGGCGGAGTGGAAGCCATCGGCGAATGCCCAGATCGAGGCGCTGGCGGTGTTCCGCGCCAGCAAGGCGGACATCGACTGGACCTATATCAGTCCGGCGGCCGTGATCGCGCCAGGGGAACGCACGGGCTCCTATCGCGTGGGCGCCGACCAGTTGCTGGTGGATGCCGAAGGGAACAGCCGGATCTCGATCGCCGACTTCGCCATCGGTGTGCTCGATCGTCTGGAAAAAGGGGATGCGGCGAAGAAGCGGGTGACCTTGGCGTACTGAGGACTCCCAATCGCCGACAGGGTCGGCTCCCACCAGAGCAGGGCACCGTGGGAGCCGCTCCCTGCCGGCGATCCGGGCCTGGTGGGAGCCGACCTTGTCGGCGATCCCGCGGCAGCGGGCCAGGATACCGACCGCTATACTCCCCGGATGAACTACCGCCACGCCTTCCATGCCGGCAATTTTGCCGATGTCCTCAAGCACATGGTGCTCGTGGCCCTGATCGACTCGCTGAAGCAGAAGAGTTCGCCCTTCTGCTACATCGACACCCACGCCGGCCGCGGCCGCTACGACCTGCGCGGCGCCGAGGCGCGCAAAACCGCCGAATCCGACGACGGTTTCGGCATCCTGAAGACCGCCAGCGGCCTGCCGCCGCTGTTGTGGAAATGGCTGGACGTGGTGCGCGCCTGCAACGCCGGCGACGAATCGATGCGCTATTACCCGGGTTCGCCTTGGATCGCCGCACATCTGATGCGCGAGGGCGATTCCGCCCAGCTATGCGAACTGCAGAGCGGCGAATCGGACCAGCTGCGCCAGCTGTTCCATGACGACCCGCGCGTGCACGTGCACCAGCGCGATGGCTACGAGGCCATGAAGGCCTTCGTGCCGCCCAAGGAGAAACGCGGGCTCGTACTCATCGACCCGCCCTTCGAGTCGCAGGAGATGGAGTTCCGGGTCATCGAGAAAGCGCTCAAGGCGGCGATGGAGAAATGGCCCGGCGGCATCTATGCCATCTGGTACCCGATCAAGCTGCGCAGCCAGGTGCAGCCCTTCCACCGCTGGCTCGGCAAGAGCGGGGCGAAGCGGGTGCTGGTCGCCGAAGTGCTGCTGCGCCCGGACGACTCGCCGCTGCGCCTCAACGGCACCGGCGTGGCCATCGTGAACGCGCCGTGGAAACTCGATGAAGTGCTGCGCGATTCGTTGCGCGTGCTGCCCAAGCTGCTCGGCACCCCAGGCGAATCCGAATACCGGCTGACCTGGCTGGTCGAGGAAGGCAAAGATGAAGCACCTGCCCACGGTCCGCAGTCACCTCATTCAGTCCGAAGGCGGTAAAGTCGCTCCACACGCCAGGAGTCGACCCATGCGCCCGACCATCGTCCGTCTCGCCGTCCCTGCCGCCTTGCTGACCCTCGCCCTCGCCGGCTGCGCGCCCGCGCCGATCTACAAGCCAACGGCGAGCAACGTCGCCGTGCCGCCTGCCCAGGTCGCCCGCGAACCGGAGCGCTATGGCAGCGCCGACGTGATCTGGGGCGGCCGCATCGTCAACGTGCGCAACTTCTCCGATCACAGCGAGATCGAAGTGCTCGCCTACCCACTCGACGGTTCGCAGCGCCCCAAGGCGAACGACACCGGCAACGGCCGTTTCATCGCCGCCATGCCTGGCTACGTCGAAAGCCTCGATTACCCGGCCGGATCGCTGGTCACCATCGCCGGGCGCCTCAACGGCACCCGCACCGGCAATGTCGGCCAGGCGCAGTACACGTTCCCGCTCGTCTCCGTGAACCAGTCACACGTCTGGACGGCCAAGGAAATGTCCGGCGGACATCCCAACGTGAGCTTCGGCGTGGGTGTCGGCGTCATACGGTAAGATCCTGCGATTCACCACCGCGGGACAGGGACTCACATGTCGGGACACGCCGATTCGAAGCGCGCCATCTTCCTCGCGCTCGGGGCCAACTTCGCCATCTTCATCGCCAAGCTGGTCGCGGCGATCTTCACCGGCTCGGGCGCGATGCTCGCCGAGGCCGTGCATTCGCTCGCCGACTGCGGCAACCAGGGCCTGCTGCTCCTGGGCATGCGCCAGGCGAAGCGGCCGCCCTCGCCGGACTACCCGCTCGGCTGGGGTCGCGCCCTGTATTTCTGGTCGTTCCTCGTGGCGATCCTGCTCTTCAGCGTGGGCGGCATGTTCTCGATCTACGAAGGCGTGCATAAGCTGACCCACCCGGAACCCCTCAAATGGGCCTGGCTGGCCGTCGGCGTGCTGGCGTTCTCCATCGTTACCGAAGGCGTTTCCATGCATGGCTGCATGCAGGAAGTGAACAAGGCGCGTGAAGGCCGCTCGATCTGGCAATGGTTCCGGGAGACCCGCGCCAGCGAATTGCTGGTGATCTTCGGCGAAGACCTGGCCGCGCTGATCGGCCTCTGCCTGGCCCTGCTCGCCGTCGTGCTCACCATGGTCACCGGCAACCTGTTCTTCGACGCGCTCGGCACGATCGCCATCGGCGTCCTGCTGATCGTGGTCGCGGTGGCGGTCGCCATCGAGGTGAAGGCCCTGCTGATCGGCCAGGGCGTGGAGCCGAAACAGCGTGCCGCGATGGTCGCCTTCCTGGAGGGCCGCCCCGAGATCGACACCGTCTACAACGTGCTCACCCTGCAGATGGGCACCGACGTCATGGTGGCGATCAAGGCGAAAATGGCCGCCGCGCCGACCGCCCGGGCCATGATCGAGGCGATCAACATCGTCGAAGCCGACTTCAAGGCCGAGTTCAAGGACGTGCGCTGGAGCTTCTTCGAGCCCGACTACGCCGACTGAACCCAGGGCCGCCGCGCAAGGCGCCTTCACGGGCAGGTAGTACAATCGACGGCTTGTCCGCAAGGCTCCTGCCCGACTCCATGCCCGTAGCGCTCCCTCGCCCCCCGCTCCCCGTCAACGCCAAGACCCGCCGTTACTGGGCCGTCCCCCACGGCTCGTCCTGGGCGCTCGAGATCGCCGAGGCGGCCCGCGCCCACGACGGCCTGCTGGTCGTAGTGGCACGCGACACCCGCAGCGCCGACAACCTCGAAAGCGAACTGGCCGTGTTCGCCGGCGAGTTGCCGGTGTTGCACTTCCCGGATTGGGAGACCCTGCCCTACGACGTCTTCAGCCCGCATCCGGAAGTGGTGTCGCAGCGCGTCGCCACGCTGTATCGGCTGCCCAGCACGCGGCGTGGCGTGCTCGTGGTGCCCGTCGCGACACTGATGCAGCGGATCGCGCCGCGCACGCACATCACGGGCTCCGGCCTGGTGCTGCGCAAGGGACAGAAACTCGATCTCATCGCCGAGCAGCGCCGGCTCGAAGCCGCGGGCTACCGGAACGTGCCGCAGGTGAGCGAACCGGGCGACTTCGCGGTGCGCGGGGCGCTGATCGACATCTACGCCATGGGCGCGAGCGAGCCCTATCGCGTGGAACTGTTCGACGACGAAGTGGAATCGATCCGCACCTTCGACACCGAAACCCAGCGCTCCCAGCACCAGGTCGAAGGCGTGGACCTGCTGCCCGCGCGCGAATTCCCGCTGACCGAGGACGCCGCGAAGAACTTCCGCAGCAACCTGCGCGGGCGCTTCCCGATCGACATCCGGCGCTGCCCGCTGTATCAGGACATGAAGGAAGGCGTGACGCCTGGTGGCATCGAGTATTACCTGCCCCTGTTCTTCCCGGCCACCGAGACCTTGTTCGACTACATCGCCGGCGACGCGATGTTCGTGCTGGGTGAAGGCGCGCTGGAATCGTCCGAGCAGTTCTGGGCGCAGACCACCGAGCGCTATGACCAGCGTGCGCACGACATCGAGCGGCCCGTGCTACCGCCGAACGAGATCTACCTGCCGCCGGAGCAACTGCGCGAGCGCTTGAACAAGCAGGTCCGCGTGGACGTGGTCCCGAAGGACCATGAGCACGCCGTGGACCTGGGCACGCTGCCGGCCCCCGACGTACCGTTGAACCGCAAGGGCGAGGAACCGGGCACGGCGTTGCGCCATTTCCTCGCCAGCTATCCCGGCCGCGTCCTCATCGCCGCCGATTCGGCGGGCCGGCGCGAGGCACTGATCGAACAGTTGGCCGGCGCGGGCTTGAAGCCGGCGAACGTGGACGGCTGGAAGGACTTCCTCGCGCGCGGCGAATCGCTGGCGATCACCGCCGCTTCGCTGGAACAGGGTTTCGCGCTGGCCAAGCCGGCGCTCACGGTGCTCACCGAGCGCGAGTTGTTCGGCGAGCGCGTCCGCACGGACCGCAAGCGACGCGCGGGGGCGGCACGCGATCCCGAAAGCATCATCAAGGATCTCACCGAACTGTCGATCGGCTCGCCCATCGTGCACATCGACCATGGCGTGGGCCGTTACCAAGGGCTCGTCTCGCTCGATGTCGGCGACATGCCCGGCGAATTCCTGACCATCGAATACGCCAAGGGCGACAAGCTCTACGTGCCCGTGGCCCAGCTGGGCCTGGTCAGCCGCTACACGGGTACGGCGCCGGAACTGGCGCCGCTGCATTCGCTCGGCGGCGACGCCTGGGAGCGTGCGCGGAAGCGTGCCGCCGAGAAGGTGCGCGACGTGGCGGCGGAATTGCTGGCGATCTATGCACAGCGCGAAGCCCGCCAGGGCGAGTCCCTGTCGGTCGACCGGCAGATGATCGAGGAATTCGCGGCGACCTTCCCGTTCGAGGAAACCGCCGACCAGCAGGCGGCGATCGATGCCGTCATCACCGACCTCGCCGCGCCGCGTGCCATGGACCGCGTCGTCTGCGGCGATGTCGGTTTCGGCAAGACGGAGGTGGCGCTGCGCGCCGCGTTCGCCGCCGCGACCGCGGGCAAGCAGGTGGCCGTGCTGGTTCCGACCACCCTCCTCGCCCAGCAGCACTACCGCAACTTCGCCGACCGCTTCGCCGACTGGCCCGTGCGCGTGGACGTGCTTTCACGCTTCAAGTCGAAGAAGGAAGTGGATCTCGCCCTCGAACGACTGGCGGATGGCCAGGTGGACGTGATGGTCGGCACGCACAAGCTGCTCCAGCCCGATATCCGTTTCAAGAACCTCGGGCTCGTCATCGTCGACGAAGAGCAACGCTTTGGCGTGCGCCAGAAGGAACAGTTGAAGAAGCTGCGCGCCGAGGTCGACCTGCTCACCCTCACGGCCACGCCGATCCCGCGCACCTTGAACATGGCGATGAGCGGCTTGCGCGATCTTTCCATCATCGCCACGCCGCCCGCCCATCGCACCGCCGTGCGCACGTTGATCTCCACGTATCAGCCGGCGCTCGTCCGCGAGGCGATCCAGCGCGAGCTGGCCCGTGGCGGCCAGGTGTATTTCCTGCACAACGAAGTGGAGTCGATCGAGCGCACCGCACGTGAACTGGCGGAACTCGTTCCCGAAGCGCGCATCCGCATCGCCCATGGACAGATGCCCGAACGCGAACTGGAACAGGTGATGGCCGACTTCCATCGCCAGCGGTTCAACGTGCTGGTGTCCACCACCATCATCGAGTCGGGTATCGACATTCCCACGGCCAATACGATCGTCGTGAACCGCGCCGACCGCTTCGGCCTCGCCCAGCTGCATCAACTGCGTGGCCGCGTGGGCCGCTCGCACCACCGCGCCTATGCCTATCTCATCGTGCCCGACCGCCGCTCGATGACGGCTGACGCCGAGAAGCGCCTCGAGGCCCTGGCCTCGCTGGAGGAACTGGGTGCGGGCTTCACACTGGCCACGCACGACCTCGAGATCCGCGGCGCCGGCGAGATGCTCGGCGAGGAACAGTCGGGGCAGATCCAGGAAATCGGCTTCGGCCTGTATACCGAACTGCTCGACCGCGCGGTGCGCGCGCTGAAGTCCGGCAAGGTACCGGACTTCGACCTCACCTCCGAGCACGAGACCGAGGTGGAGCTACATCTGCCCGCGCTGATCCCGGAAGACTACCTGCCCGACGTGCACACGCGCCTGACCCTGTACAAGCGTATCGCCAGCGCGCGGAACGATGACGGACTGCGTGAGTTGCAGGTGGAGATGATCGATCGTTTCGGCTTGCTGCCCGACCAGACGAAGTGCCTGTTCGCGGTGGCCCAGCTGAAGCTGATGGCGACGCCGCTGGGTATCCGCAAGCTCGACTTCGGCGCCAACGGCGGCCGCGTCACCTTCCGCGAGAAGCCGGACATCGACCCGATGGCCCTGATCAAGCTGATCCAGCAGCAGCCGAGGGTGTTCAAGATGGACGGCCAGGACAAGCTGCGCGTGATCCTGGAGCTTCCCGGATCGGCGGAGCGTATCCGCACGGCGCAGGATGTGCTGGTGGCGCTCGGGGCGCCGCGGCCCGGGTGACTGCGACCCGGTGGGGCGCGGCATGGCCGGATCGCCGACAAGGTCGGCTCCCACCGGGCCAGCAGCGATACCTCGACCTGGTGGGAGCCGACCCTGTCGGCGATGCTTTTAGCCCGGTGGAAGCCGACCCTGTCGGCGATTCAATCCGGCCTGAAGCCCCCGGCGGCCTCAAGCCACCGGCGTAGCCCGCACCAGGTACTGCACGCTGAAGCGGCGCGCTTCGTCCATCCATACCTTTTCCACCGACAATCCCGCCTTGTGCGCCATCTGGGCGAAATCGTCCAGCGAATACTTGCAGCTGTACTCCACGCGCATCGCCTCGTCTTCGCGGAAGGCGAAGGTATCGTGGCCCACGTGCACGTCCTGGCGCTTCGTGCTCACCAGGTCGGTCTCGATGCGCCCGGCCATCGCGTTATAACGCGCACGATGCCTGAAGCCTTCGATGTCGAAGTCCGCGCCGATCTCGCGGTTCAACCGCACCAGCATGTTCAACGTGAAGTCGCGGGTGACACCCGCGGCATCGTTGTATGCCGCCTCGATCTCGGCGGGATCCTTCTTCAGGTCCACGCCGATGATGATGCCGCCACCGTCGCTCATCTCCGTGCGCATCTGGCGAAGGATACGAACGGCGTCCTTGGTTTCGAAATTGCCGATGGTGGAGCCGGGGAAATAGATCACCGTACGGCGGGGCGAACGCGTTGCGACGGGAAGACGCAACGGTTGGGTGAAATCGGCACAGACCGGCTGCATCGGCACGTCCGGAAAACGCGTCGCCAGGTCGGCCACGCTTTCCATCAAGGCGGTTCGGGAGATTTCCACCGGCACGTAGGCCACCGGGGTGTGCAGGTGCTCAAGCAGCATGCGTGTCTTGATGCCGCTGCCGCTGCCGTATTCCACGAGGCGGACGTCGGGGCCGAGGGTGTCCGCGATATCGCCCGCATGCTCGCGCATGATCGCGATCTCGGTACGGGTGAGGTAATACTCGGGTTGTCCGCAGATGGCTTCGAACAGGGCCGATCCGCGCTCGTCATAGAACAATCGCGATGGGAGTCTCTTTGGCTTCGCGGCGAGGCCGCGGCGAACGGTATCGAGGGTGTCTTCGACATCCGGGTGCCGGTCATCGACGCGGATGTCTTTCGGTTGAGCGCTCATCGATCGTTTCCAAGTCGTATCCCCGCGAACTGCCAACGGGCGTGGGGAGGAAAGAAATTTCGGTACGTCGCACGAATATGGTCGGCGGGAGTGGCGCAGGATCCGCCTCGTAACACCCATTGACCATTCATGAACTTCCCGTTGTATTCGCCCAGTGCGCCAGCCAGCGGCCGGAAGCCCGGGTAACTGACATAAGGGCTCATCGTCCATTCCCAAACGTCGCCGTACATCTGTCCGAGCGTCGTCTCGAACGATGTGGCACGGGGTTGGAACACATCGTTGTCCTGAAGGTTCCCACACACGGGGAGTTCCGCGGCCATCGTTTCCCACTCCACTTCCGTGGGCAGGCGAGCACCGGCCCAGCGCGCGAATGCATCGGCCTCGAAGTAACTCAGGTGGCATACGGGCGCATGAGGATCGATCTCACGGCGGCCATGCAAGGTGAATTCGGTCTCAAGGGCGTCGTCCCAATACAGGGGCCGGAACCAGTGTTCCGCCTGCACCGTGGCCCAACCATCGGAAAGCCAGAGCAGCGGATCGCGATATCCGCCGTCGCGCACGAAGGCCATGTACTCGGCATTGGTCACGAGGCGATTGGCGATCGTCCCCGCCTGCCGATACGCCCGATGCCGTGGTCCTTCATTGTCGAAGGCGAAGCCGGTCCCTTCATGACCGATCGTCACCACGCCTTCATCGAAAGGAACATGGCGCAGCGGCTGCGCGACGACGGGAACCGCATGCGCGACCTCCGCCGCATACGCGGGCTCCAACGGATTCTGTGCGAACGCGTGCTTGATATCGGTAAGCAGCAATTCCTGATGCTGCTGTTCGTGCTGCACACCCAGTTCGATCAACGAAGGAAGCATGGCGTCGTCGCCACGCACGATGCGCTCCGCGACCGCCTCGTCGACGCGGCGCCGATACGCCAGCACCTCGTCGAGGCCCGGCCGGGTCAGCATGCCGCGATGCGGCCGGGCGTGCATCGGTCCCACCGACTGGTAGTAGGAATTGAACAGGTAATGCCATTCGGGATGGCGCGGTTCGTAATCAGCGTCGCGGCCCAGTACGAAATGTTCGAAGAACCAGGTCGTATGGGCCAGGTGCCACTTGGCCGGGCTGGCATCGGGCATGGACTGGATGACGGTGTCTTCCGGCGAGAGCCGCGCCGCCAGTTCCGTGCTGCGCCGTCGAATCCGAAGGAAGCGATGGGCGAGGTCCGAGCCGGCCTGGGGCGCTATATCGAGGCCGAGCGTGGGCGTGCTCATGCATGGGGTCCTGTGCGAGGGACGGTCGCCACTGACATTCGCGAACGATGCCCGAGCAACCGTTCAACAAATGTGAGCGGACCCTGCCGGCGGCTTAACGGCAGGAGCGCCGGTCCCGCATAAACTCTCGCCTCCACGCCCATTCGGGCTTAACGTGGAAGCCCCACTCCGAGGGTATGGCCATGAACCTCCGTTACCTGCTCGCCGCCTCCCTGCTCGTCACCGTCGGCGTCCACGCCGAAGGCTCCGGTGCGCCTCCCCAGGCGCGGAAGGAACTCCCTTTCGCCGACTGCCTGCGCACCGACCGCATCAACGAATGGAACGTGATCGACGACAGCACCGTCACCGTCCGCAATGGACCCAACCACTTCCTGGTCAAGACGACCGTGGCCTGCCCGCGCATGGATCTTGGCGGTGGCATCCACTTCCGCGCCTCGGAGAGCGACAAGGCCATCGGTTCCATGCGCATCTGTGGCGGCATCAACGAGCAGATCGTCCGCCGCGACGATCCCCCGTGCCAGATTCAGTCCGTACAGACGATCGACAAGGCCGAGTTCGACAAGCTCGCCAAGAAGGCGAAGCGGCACGGCTCGGGAGCGGAACCCAACGGAATGGTGCCGTGAACAGGGTGTAGCAAACGAAAGAGCCCGGCCATTGGCCGGGCTCTTCGTCTTCCTACCATGTGCCGGTTCGATCAATAACCGTCGTCGCGAATGTAGCGCGTGCCACCGTAACCGTCGTCGACGTAGGTCGTCGTGGTGGTTACGCGGCGGGTGACGACCGGCGCATCTTCATAGACGACCGTGGCCGGACGGCTGTAGTAGACCGGGCGATCGTAGTAGACCGGCCGATCATAGACGACCGTGCGCGGCGCCGTGGCGTTGGCAACCAGGCCGACGACCGCGCCGGCCACGATCGCGCCGGCGATCCAGCGGCCCGCGTTGTCGTAGTGGCCACGACCGTAATAACCACCGTGGTAGCCATAACCCCCGTGATAGCCGTAACCGCCATGGTAGCCGCCGCCGTAGTAGCCGTGTCCGCGGGCGAACGCGCTCGGCGCGAAAGCCATCAGACCCGCAGCGGCGATGGCGAGAGCCGACTTGACGAACGTACCTTTCATGACAGTTACCTCCGGGTGTTGGACGCAGATTCGCGCTCCGGCACTGAATCCGGACTGAAGTTTTTTCGACCGACCGTTCACGTTTGCCACGGATTCACGAAGGGCTTCCGAAGCAGCCAGCAGCCATGGATATCGTGGCGCCGGGCGAAGTCGAAC
The DNA here is from genome assembly GCF_056755675.1 of Luteibacter sp. KNZ12-1A. Classification (NCBI taxonomy): domain Bacteria; kingdom Pseudomonadati; phylum Pseudomonadota; class Gammaproteobacteria; order Lysobacterales; family Rhodanobacteraceae; genus Luteibacter; species Luteibacter sp. KNZ12-1A. The sequence continues at coordinate 17,641 of NZ_JBPGXU010000061.1, forward strand.
GGAATGCTCGGTGCGCTCCAGTCCTCGATGGAGAAGTGGGGTTCCAGGGCCGCCCGATCAAGTTGGAAACGGCGGTAATTGTTCGAGAAAACAATGACTCCATCCGGCAACAGGCGCTCGGCGCACAACAGCAGCAGCTTCACGTGGTCGCGCTGGACGTCGAAGTCGTCGGCCTTCTTGGAGTTGGAGAAGGTCGGCGGGTCCACGTAGATCAGGCCGTACTGCATCGAGCGGCTCTGCAGGAAGGTCAGCGAGTCCTCCTGGACCAGACGGTGGCGGTTTCCGGTGAAGCCGTTCAGGGCCAGGTTGCGCGAGGCCCAGTCCAGGTAGGTGCCCGAGAGATCCACCGTGGTGGTGTCGCGGGCGTCGCCGGCGGCGGCGTAGACGCTGGCGGTGCCCGTGTACGCGAACAGGTTCAGGAAATGCTTGCCGGCCGCGAGTTCGCGGATTTTCGCCCGGACCAGCCGGTGATCGAGGAACAGGCCCGTGTCGAGGTAATCGGTCGGGTTGACCAGGAAGGACAGGCCGCCCTCGTGGACCTCGACGAACTCGCCCTTCTGGTCGAACTGGCCGTACTTCGAACCGCCCTTGCCACGCTCGCGTGTCTTCACCGCGATCCGTTCACGGGGAACGCCCAGGACCTCGCCCGCCACGCGCACGATCTCGCGCATGCGCAGGCGCGCGACGTCCACCGGAATGTCCTGCGGCGCCTTGTATTCCTGGATGTGCAGCCAGTTCTCGTAGACGTCGATGGCCGCGGCGTATTCGGGAAGGTCCTGGTCGTAGGCGCGCCAGCAGGTGATGCCCTCGCGGGTGAGGCGCTTGCGCAGGTGGCGGACGTTCTTCTCCAGCCGGTTCTTCAGCATCTGCGCGCCTTCGGACAAAGGCTTCGCCTCGCGCGGCGCTTCGTCCCGGGCACGCAGGGCGAAGGTCAGCAGCGGGGTCTCCAGCGCACCGTTGAACAAGGTGTAGCGCTTGTCCGGACTCAGGCGCAACGCGCGCCCCAATTCCTCGTCGCCGGACAGCACGGCGGCGCGCCAGCCGCCGAAGCGGTCTTTCAGCGCCTGGCCGAGGTCGCGGTAGAGGCCGGGCAGTTCGGCGCGATCGCCGAGGCGCTCACCGTAGGGAGGATTGGTGATGACCAGGCCCAGCGGCGTTTCCGGCGGCGGCTCCACGTGGGCGGCGTCACGGCGGTCGAGATGGATGAATCCCGCGACACCCGCGCTCTGCGCGTTGCGCTTGGCGGTCTGCACCATGTGCGGGTCCGAATCGCTGCCGAAGAACACCGGACGCAGCGCCCGCAAGCCCTCCTCGGCGCGCGCCTTGGCCTCGTCGTAGATGCCGCGCCACAGGGTGTAGTCGTGCTTACGCCAGCCCAGGAAGCCGTAGTAGCCGCGGCGCAAGCCCGGTGCCACGTCGGCGGCCATCAGCGCACCCTCGATCAGCAAGGTGCCCGAGCCGCACATCGGATCGACCAGCGCGCCGCCCTCGGCGTAGATGCGTGGCCACTGGCCTCGCACCAACATGGCGGAGGCGAGGTTTTCCTTCAGCGGGGCCTCGCCCTGCTGCTCGCGCCAGCCACGGCGATGCAGGGGCAGCCCGGAGAGGTCGATCGACAGCGTGGCGCGGTCGCGGCGCAGGCGTACATTCACCCGCACGTCCGGTTCCTCCGGGTCCACGTCGGGCCGCGCGCCACTGGCGGCGCGGAACTGGTCGACGATGGCGTCCTTGGTCTTCAGCGCGATGAACTGGCTGTGGGTGAGCTTGCTCTGCGCGGTGTTGGCATCGACCGCCAGCGTTCCATGCGCGGCGAGGTGCTCGGCCCAGTCGATGGCCTGGACACCGGCGTAGAGGGCGTCCGGATCGGCGGCGTCGAATTCGGCTAACGGCAGAAGCACCCGGCTGGCCATGCGCGACCAGAGGCAGGCCCGATAGGCCGTCTCGATCGTGCCGGTGAACGACACACCGGCCAGCGCCTCGCGCACGTCGCCGGCGCCCAGGGCGATGAGTTCGTCCTTGAGCAGGTATTCCAGCCCCTTGGGACAGGTGGCGAAGAAGGCGCTCATGCCAAACCGCCCAGGAAGCGGCGAAATTCTGCTTCGATGTCCGGCAGCGTCGCCGCCAGGCGGTGGTCGTCCTGGACCAGCAGGGCCGGCATGGCGTGGCCACGGGCGAAGGCGAGCGCCTCGTCGAGCGGGCATACGTCATCCGCATAGCCATGCACGAGGAACGACGGCACGCCCGGCCGGGCGCCGAACGTCCGGGAATAACCCGGGATGCGCGCAGGCAAGGCAAGCAGGAACAGCCCGGCGACGGGCGCGTCCAGCGAGGCCAGGCCCGAAACGAACGCGCCCATGCTCGAACCGACCAGCACCGGGGGCCGTGGGGAAGCGGCGATGGCGGCCGCCAGGCGGGCAAGGCGGGGGTCGACCGAACCGGCGTGGCCGAGTGCGTCGTCCTCACGGTAATCGGGCCGCGCCGTGGTCCAGCCCAGCGTTTCGGCCAAGGCGGCGAGCGCGCTGACCTTGGTGGCGTCGGGACCGGAATCGGAACCGTGGGAAAGGATGATGTGGCCGCGCATGGCGGTCTCCGTACGCGGAATGACCGCCTATGTTATCAAAGCGGCATGATCGACATCCTTCACGCCCCCCTGCCCTACGAGTCCATCCTCCCCCAGCGGGAACCCGGGTCCATCGACCTCGTGGTGATCCACTGCACGGAACTGCCCGACCTGGCCATGGCCCGCGAGTACGGCGAGCGCGTGCTCCACGACTCCGGGGCGGGCAACAGTGGCCACTACTACATCGACCGCGACGGCTCGGTGCTGTGCTACGTGGACCCGCTACGCGTGGCCCACCACACCCGCGGCTACAATCCGCGGTCGATCGGCATCGAACTGGTGAACACCGGCCGCTATCCGGACTGGTTCCACTCCGCGCGGCAGACCATGACCGAGCCCTACCCGGAGCGCCAGATAGCCGCCTTGCGCGCCCTGCTCGACCACCTCGTGGAGCGCTTCCCCTCGCTGCGCCACATCGCCGGCCACGAGGACCTGGACACGGCCATGGTGCCCGCCAGCGACGACCCCGATAACGAAGTGCCACGCAAGCGAGACCCCGGCCCGCAGTTCCCCTGGGCCAGGGCGTACGACGCGGGACGATTGGGCCGGCTGGCCGGCTAGCCCCGTTATACTGGCCGCCCATCGCGCCACCGCTTACCAGGATCCCCATGTCGGACAACCATGTCGGCGAACTCGTCGAGCTGATCGAACTCGAACGTCTGGAAGACAACCTCTTCCGTGGACAGAGTCGCGACATCGGCACCCGCTTCGTCTTCGGCGGCCAGGTGCTCGGCCAGGCCTTGTCGGCGGCGCAACGCACGGTGGACCCGAAGCGCGAGGCGCATTCCCTGCATGCCTATTTCCTGCGCGCCGGCGACATCAACGCACCCATCGTCTACAGCGTGGAACGCACGCGCGATGGCGGCTCGTTTTCGTCGCGCCGCGTCGTCGCGATCCAGCATGGCCAGCCGATCCTCAACGGTTCCATCTCGTTCCAGGAACCGGAGGAAGGCTACGAACACCAGATGTCGATGCCGGAAGTCCCGGCGCCAGAGGACGTCGAGCCGATGCCGGCCATGTCGCTCGAACAGTTGAGCCGCCTGCCGGAGAAGACCCAGCGCTGGCTCGGTATCGACGGTCCGTTCGAGTTCCGCCACGTCTGGCCGCGCGACGAACTGCGCCCGGCCAAGCGGCCTCCCTACCAGCACATCTGGTTCCGTCTCACCGCGCCGATCAACGACACCTTGTCGTTGCACCAGGCCCTGCTCGCCTACGCGTCGGACTTCCACCTGATCGGCACGGCGACCTTGCCGCATGGCATCTCCTATCTCACCCGCAACATGCAGATGGCCAGCCTGGACCACGCGCTGTGGTTCCACCGTCCGTTCCGCATCGACGAATGGCTGCTGTACTCCTTCGACAGCCCGACTTCGCAGGGTGCGCGTGGCCTGGCACGCGGCATGATCTACACCCGCGACGGCATCCTCGTGGCGTCCACCGCGCAGGAAGGCCTGATCCGCGTCCGCCCGGGCTGATCGCGTGAACATCGAGCTGCGGCACCTGCGTTATTTCATCGCCGTTGCCGACGAGCTCCATTTCAGCCGCGCCGCCGAGCGACTGGGCATCTCCCAGCCGCCGCTCAGCCAGCAGGTCCGCGACCTGGAAGGCATGCTCGGCGTGCGCCTGCTGCGCCGGACCAACCGGCGTGTCGAACTCACCGATGCGGGACGGGCCTACCTCGACGCCGCCAAAGACATCGTCGCGCGCGTGGACGATGCCGGAGACATGGCACGCCGCGCCGAACGCGGCGAGATCGGTGAATTGCAGGTGGGCTTCACGCGCAGCACGCCGTTGATCGAGCGCTTCCCGCGAGCGATCCGCGCGTTCCGCGAAACCTATCCCTCGGTACGGCTGGTACTGCAGGAACGCAACACGCTGCAGCAGATCGAGTGCCTGCTCGACGATCGCCAGCAGCTGGGACTGATTCGTGGCGCCGTGCTTCCCGCGCCCCTCGTGTCACGCAAGGTGATGGACGATCCGCTGGTCGCCGTGATCCGCGCCGACCATCCGCTGGCACGGCGCAAGCGTGCGAAGTTGCGCATGGAAGAACTCTCCGATGAACACTTCATCGTGTTCACCCGCGCGGCGGGCACCGGTATCCACGACCAGTTGTTGACGATGTGCCGCAATGCGGGCTTCTCGCCACGCATCTCCCAGGAAGCGGGGGAATCGTCGACCATGATCGGCCTGGTCGCCGCGGGCATGGGCGTTGCCGTGCTGCCGCAATCGATGCGCCACGTGCAAGTGAACGGGGTGGCTTACGTCACCATCGATTCACCCGACGCGGCGAGCGCCTTGTACCTGGCGCATCGCCGCGACGACACATCGCCGCTGGTGAAAGCCTTCATGAAGCTGATGCTAAAGGCGTGAGCCCGCGCAGCTTCAACGCGATGCCGAGGCCGAGCAGGACGAGCACGGCGACATAGCCCGCGACGCCGGCCCAGCCACCATGGGTCCACGCGATGCCACCGAGCGAGCCGGCGATGCTGGAACCCATGTAGTACGAGAACAGGTAGAACGACGAGGCGTGCGCCTTGGCGAAGGGTGCACGATTGCCAACCCAGCTGCTCGCGATGGAATGCCCACCGAAGAAGCCGAAGGTCATCACGGCGATACCGGCCACGATGGCCCAGAGCGATCCGCTCGCCGTCAACGCCACGCCAGCCAGCATCATCAGCAGGGTGGCCCAGAGCACGCGACGGCGGCCGAGTCTCCCCGCGACCGATCCGATCCACGCCGAGCCGACGACGCCGACCAGGTAGACCATGAAGATCGCGCCCACGTGGGATTGCGAGAGCGAAAATGGCGGTGCGAGCAAGCGGTATCCCACGTAGTTGTAGATGGTGACGAAGGCCCCCATCAACAGGAATCCCTCCGCGAACAGCCACGGCAAGCCCTTGTCGCGCCACAACGAAACGAACGCGTCCGCCAGCACGCGCGGATGGGCGCGACGCTTCTGGAAATGCAGCGATGGCGGCAATCCACGCGCCACGAGGAACGCCGCGATCAGGCCCAAGGCACCGATCGTGCCGACAGCCACGCGCCACGACGCGTGATCCGCCGCGAAGCCGGAGAGGATGCGCCCGCTCATGCCGCCGATGGCGTTGCCGCCGATATAGAGTCCCATCGCATAGCCGATCGATTCGCCGTGGACTTCTTCGCTCAGGTAGGTCATCGCCACGGCGGGAAGGCCGGCCAGGGTGAGCCCCAACACGGCACGCAAGACCAGCAGCGATGTCCAGTTCGGTGCCATCGCGGTCAACAGCACGAGTATCGACGAGCCCAGCAGCGACGCCAGCATGATGGGTTTGCGACCCCACGCGTCCGAGAGCGCACCGGCGAACAACATCGCTACCGCCATCACGCCGGTGGTCAGCGAGAGCGACAGGCTGCTCGCCGCCGCGTCCACATGGAATGCGCTGGAGAACGCGGGCATGAGGGGCTGCACGCAGTAGAGCAGCCCGAACGTCGCGAAGCCCGACGAGAACAAGGCGAGATTGGTACGCCGGAACGCCGGCGTGCCGTGACGAATGCGCCGATCCACGAGCACCGCCGGCGCGGCGGACGACGAGCCGTCCACGGGAACCTCCAGGGAAAGAGCCATACGGAAAGGCTAATCCCTGAATTGAGTCGAATCGATATAGTGAAAGCTCCGCTTCGATATGTTTCAAGTATGACCACCTCGGGTGGCCGCCCATCGAAATCCCTCACCCTGGTGGGGGCCGACCATGTCGGCGATCCCCCGGCAGCGGGCCAG
>NZ_JBPGXU010000062.1:0-23692 GCF_056755675.1 Luteibacter sp. KNZ12-1A
ACCTGGTGGGTTAGGAATAGACCTGGTGGGAGCCGACCTTGTCGGCGATCCCGCGGCAGCGGGCCAGGGTGAGGCAAGCACCCGTCGCCGCTAAAGCGGCTCCCACAAAGAAGGAGCTCCCACAAACAAGGAGCTCCCACAAAGAAGGAGCTCCCACAAACAAGGAGCTCCCACAAACAAGGAGCTCCCACCAGGATCATTCACTCATGCGATCGCCCGCTCAGGAGTGTTCGCCTTCCTTCGGCGGCTTGCCGCGACCTTCGATATGGCCACCGAAGCCCATGCGCATCGCCGACAGCAGGCGCTCCGCATAGGTGTGGTCCTGCCGCGAGCGGAAGCGGGCGAACAGCGCGGAGGTGAGCACCTCGGCGGGGACGGCTTCCTCGATGGCGGCGTTGATCGTCCAGCGGCCTTCACCGGAGTCGTCGACGTAGCCGGAGTAGTTGTCCAGCTCCGGACCCTTGGCCAGGGCGCTGGCGGTGAGGTCGAGCAGCCAGGAGGACACCACGCTGCCACGGCGCCAGACTTCGGCGATGTCGGCCATGTCGAGCGAGTAGCGCTCGCGCTCGGGCAGGTATTCGGCCTTGCGGTTCTTCAGGATGTCGAAGCCTTCCGCGAACGATTGCATCATGCCGTACTCGATGCCGTTGTGGATCATCTTGACGAAGTGGCCCGCACCCGCCGGGCCGGCATGCATGTAGCCGTTCTCGACGCGGGGATCGCGGCCTTCGCGGCCTTCGGTACGCGGGATGTCGCCGGCGCCCGGTGCGAGGGTCTTGAAGATGGGGTCGAGGTAGTCGACGGTCTGCTTGTCGCCGCCGATCATCATGCAGTAGCCACGCTCAAGGCCCCACACGCCGCCGGAGGTGCCGACGTCGACATAATGCTGGCCCTTGGCGGCCAGGGTCTCGGCGCGGCGGGCGTCGTCCTTGTAGAAGGTGTTGCCACCGTCGATGACGATGTCGTCCTTGCCCATCAGGTCGCTGATCTTGGCGATGGTGGTCTCGGTGATCTCACCCGCGGGCAGCATGACCCACACGACGCGGGGCGAGGGCAACGCCTTTACAAGGGCTTCCAACGACTCGACGGCTTCACCGCCGTCCTTCGCGAGCGCCGCGCGGGCGTCGGGATTGTTGTCGTACACCACGGTCTGGTGACCGTCCCTCATCAGGCGGCGGGCGATATTGCCGCCCATGCGGCCCAGTCCGATCAAACCGATTTTCATGCGTGGGGTCCTCGATGTATGGAACGTGGGGAATATGCGGATGTCCACGCGGGATGCAAGGTATACCTAGGGATGTAAGCGGGCGGAAGGGTCCGGATGTGTGCGTTTCCTGGCCCGCTGGCACGGCCCGCGTGGAGGTCCAGCCAAGGATGGCTCCGCCAATAGTGCGTTTTGACGCCGCGTAAGTCGACCGCTTTCGTCATGCGGTGGCCGCGTCCGTCCTTCGCCGGCCTGACTTTCGGCAGGGTAGAGCCGGGCTTCGTTTGCCGGTTACGCTCAGGGGTCGTCCCTTGGGTGTCCCCGATGAAAAACGTTGCCCGCCTGTCGCTTGCCGCCGTCGCCCTCGCGGGGGCGCTGGGCGCCACGGCCGCCACCTTCGATCCGCGCGAGACCTTCGCTCCGTTCACTTATCCGCAACCCGTGAATGCATACCGTTCGGGTAGCGGCGTGCCCGGCCCCCTGTTCTGGCAGAACCGTGCGGACTACGATCTCGCCGCCACGCTCGACCCGGTCAAGAACACCATGACGGGCAAGGCGACCATCCATTACACGAACAACAGCCCGGACGCGCTGGACGTGCTGTGGCTGCAACTGGACGAAAATCGCTTCACGGCCGATGCCCGCGGCAATTTCACCTCGGGCAAGGCGGAGAAGCGCCATACCGACGGCTATCGCATCGCCTCGGTGACGGTGGAGCAGGGTGGCCGGGAGGTCGCCGTGAACCACGTCGTCAGCGATACGCGCATGCAGGTGAGGCTGCCGGTGGCCGTGCCGGCGCATGGTGGCAAGGTCTCGTTGACGATCGCATATTCCTACGACCTTCCTGGCGACTTCGGCGGCCGCACGGGCTTCGCGCCGTCGAAGAACGGCAACATCTACGAGATGGCGCAGTGGTATCCGCGCATGTGCGTCTACGACGACCTGCGCGGCTGGGACACGGCGCCCTACCTCAACAGCGAGTTCTACCTGGAGTACGGCGATTTCAACTACGCCGTCACCGTGCCTTCGGACATGATCGTCGCCGGATCGGGCGAACTGGTGAACGCTGAGGATGTGCTCACCGCCACGCAGCGCGAGCGCCTGGCCAAGGCGCGCGAAAGCGACAAGACGGTAATGATCCGGACGCCCGCCGACGTGACCGACCCCGCCAGCCGGCCGAAGAAGGGCGGCACGCTCACCTGGAAGTTCCGCATGCGGAACACCCGCGACGTGGCCTTCGGCGCGTCGACCGCTTATGTATGGGATGCGGCACGGATCAACCTGCCGGAAGGCAAGAAAGCGCTGGCCATGTCGGTCTACCCGGTGGAAAGCGTCGGTGACGCGAGTTGGGGGCGTTCCACCGAATACCTGAAGGCGTCCGTGGAGCATTTCTCCAGCAAGTGGTACCCGTATCCGTATCCGGTGGCGATCAACGAAGCGGGTTCGGCGGCGAGCGGCATGGAGTATCCGGGCATCGTCTTCGACCCGATGAAGGCGCCGGCCAAGGCGCTGCACATGGTCACCGCGCACGAGATCGGCCATACCTGGTTTCCGATGATCGTCGGCAGCGACGAGCGTCGCAACGCGTGGATGGACGAAGGGTTCAACACGTTCATCGACGTGTATGAAGCCGACGCCTTCAACCATGGGGAATTCGCGCCCAAGCGCGATGGCGAGTACGCCCCGAAGGGCGGCAATCCCGTCGACGAGATCCTGCCCCTGCTGGCCGACGCGGACGCGCCGCCGCTGCTGATGGGCGCCGACATGGTCAAGGAGAAGTACCGCCACCCGGCGACCTACTTCAAGGCGGCGCTCGGCCTCGTCCTGCTGCGCGAACAGATCGTGGGTCCGGAACGCTTCGATCCGGCCTTCCGCAAGTACATCGCCACCTGGGCGTACAAGCATCCCTCGCCCTCGGATTTCTTCCGCCTGATGGAGAGCGAGACGGGCGAGGACCTGGGCTGGTTCTGGCGCGGCTGGTTCGAAAACAACTGGCAGCTGGACATGGCCGTCACCAAGATCGACGGGTCGAACGTCACCGTGGAAAATCGCGACCAGCTCGTCATGCCGGCAACGCTTCGCGTCACCTTCGACGACAAGACGACACGCGATATCCGCGTGCCCGTGGAGACCTGGCAGCAGCACAAGAGCTTCGAGGTGAGCGTGCCTGGCGGGGGCAAGGTGGTGCGCGCCCAGATCGATCCGGATCACGCGATCCCCGATCGCGACCGTTCGAACGATACCTGGCCACGTTGACGGAGGCGCGCCGGTGTCCCCACGCGTCACGGCGTTCTCCAATCTCTTCGCCATCGTTGTCGCCGCGGTGGCGTGGCCGGCGCTCGTCTTGCAGTACTGGCTGATGATGTGGTCCGGCTTCGAGGGACTGGCGCTGCTGCGCTTCTTCAGCTTCTTCACCATCCTTTCCAACGTGCTGGTGGGATTGGTGGCCGCGTCTGCGGCGATGGGAGGCAATTGGGGGCCTCTGGCGTTCTGGCGCCGTCCACGGGTTCGCGGGCTTGCCGCGGTGTCGATCATGGTCACCTGCCTGGTCTATGCGACCGTGCTGCAGTCGACATGGGAGCCGCTGGGCCCGCAACTCGTGGCGGACAGGGCATTGCACTACGTGGTGCCGGTGCTGTACCTCGTGTGGTGGATCGCGTTGCTCCCGCACGGGACGCTGGTGTGGCGTGACGCCCTGCGCTGGCTGTGGTTCCCGCTGTCGTTCGCCCTGTGGACCTTCGTCCGCGGCGCGATCGTCCACGAATACCCGTATCCCTTCCTGGACGTGGACCGCCTCGGCTACGCGATGGCGCTGGTGAACGTCTTGCTGGTCGGTGCCGTCTTCCTTGTATTGGGCACGGCCTTCGTCGCGCTCGATCGCGCCCTCCCCGGGAGCCGCTTCAGCGGCGACGGACGGCTGCCTTGACCGTATGCGGGTTCACCTGAAACGGGCTTGTTCGAAACACTCGATCAACAACTCGGTGAGCACCCGTACCTTCCTTGCGGGGTGCTGACTTGGCGGGCGAACGACATAAATACCTGCCGGAGGTGGTGGATAACGTGTCATGACCGGTACGAGGGCGCCCGAGGCCACATGCTCATGGGTGAGGCCATCGGGAAGCCAGGCGATGCCGAGTCCCGCGATGGTGGCGGCAATGAGCGCCGGACCGTTGTCGGCCTTGAAGCGCCCCCGTGGCTGGACCGTGACGACCTCGTCGCCATCCATGAATTGCCAGGCTTCCGTTCCCTGCATGAGGGCTTCATGGTCGGCGAGTTCCGCCGGGGTCTCCGGCGAGCCGTGCGCTTTGACATAGTCCGGGCTAGCGACGAGCTTTCCATAAAGCGGCCCGACGCATCTTGCGATCAAGCTGGAGTCCTCGAGGTAGCCGACCCGGATCGCGCAATCAAATCCCTCCGCGACGATATCGACGAAGTGATCGCTATAGGAGGTATGGATGTGGAGCTTCGGATGGCGTCGTGCCATTGTCGCGAGCACGGAAGCGAAGTGGGTCGGGCCGAAAGAAAGCGGCGCGGCGATGCGCAAGCGGCCGCGAAGATCCCCTTCGGGAAACATCGTTTCCCTGGCCAGGTCGATCTCGGCGCAGGCCCTGGCTGCATGGTCTCGAAACGTGACCCCGGCTTCGGTGAGGGCGGCGCCGCGGGTGGTTCGCGCAAGCAACTGGACGCCGAGTTCGGCTTCAAGACGGCCGAGCCGCCGACTGACGATCGACTTGGAGACGCCAAGCCGGCGCGCGGCGGGTGAGACGCCCCCGGCGTCGGCGACTTCCACGAATGTGCGCAGCTCTTCGATGTCCAACGTGACCTTCCCGATGTCGCGACACAGCGTGACATAAAGATATCCAATTCGGCGTTCCCCATCTTGCGACACAGCTTGACGCAGGATGGCGCTACCGCATCCCCCATGGGGGTGGCAAGGTTTGCCCCGTGCACACCCACCTCACCCGTAACGGTAGCAAAGGATGTATCCATGACGTTTCGTAACGGCCTCGCTTCGCTTCTTCGTCCCGAAGATTCGGTACTCGTTCTGATCGATCACCAGCCCTATCAATTGGCGAACCTGAACAGCCATGATCCGCATGCCGTGGTCAACAACTCGACCGCGTTGGCGAAGGTCGCCAAGGCCTTCGGCGTTCCCACCATCCTGACGAGTGTGATCGCGGAGCGGGGTGGTCTCATCTTTCCGCACATCACCGATGTGTTCCCTGGCCAGGAAGTGATCGACCGGACGTTCATCAACACCTGGGAAGACCGGAAGGTGGTGGATGCGGTCAAGGCGACGGGTCGCAAGCAACTGATCATCGCCGGCCTCTGGACCGAGGTTTGCGTCGCGATGCCGGTGATCCAGGCGCTTGGCGAGGGCTGGGACGTGACGGTCATCGCCGATGCGTCCGGAGGCACCTCGGTCGAAGCGCACGAGGTCGCCATCCAGCGCATGATCGCGGCCGGCGCGAACATGATGACCTGGCTGGCGCTGGCGTCCGAATGGCAGCGTGACTGGGCCCGGACCGAGCATGCCGCCGAGTTGACCGAGGTACTCAAGCAGCATGTCGCCGGTAGCGGCATCGCCTACCTCTGGGAGCAGCAGTTGCTCAACACGCCGGTGCCGCGCGCCGCGGGCTGATCCGGGCGGCTCCATTCCCCCTGCACATGCCGTGCGCGTCGACTCGGACTACAATCGGCGGATGATCTTCCGCTGGTTCGAATCCCTCATCGACATCTTCCGCGAGGCGCCCGACCGCGCCCCGCCCAAGGGCGTCGTGCGCTTCTACGCCTATTACCTGCGTCAGGTGTGGAAGGTATTCGCCGCCGCCCTGGTCGTGGGGTTGGCGGTGGCCTTGATCGAGGTGGCGCTGTTCGACTTCCTCGGCCGGGTGGTCGACATGGCGCAGAAGACACCCGCGGCGGTGTTCTTCCAGACCCACTGGCGCACGCTGGCCTGGATGGGGTTCGTCGTGGTGATCTTGCGGCCGCTGACGATGGGCCTGCACGACCTCCTGGTGAACCAGACGCTCAGTCCCGGCATGACCAATATGGTCCGCTGGCAACACCACCGCTACGTGCTCAAGCAAAGCCTGTCGTTCTTCCAGAACGATTTCGCCGGCCGCATCGCCAACCGCATCATGCAGACGGCGCCGGCACTGCGCGAGTCCGCGGTGCAGGTGGTCGACGCCTTGTGGTACGTGAGCGTCTATGCGGGCACCTCGATCTATCTGTTCGCCAAGGCCGACGTCTGGCTGGCCCTGCCGCTGGTGCTGTGGATCGCGGGATACATCGGCATGCTGGTGTTCTTCGTCCCCAGGGTGAAGGAACGCTCGTGGAAAGCTTCCGAAGCGCGTTCCAAGCTGATGGGCCGCATCGTCGACGGCTACAGCAACGTGATGACGTTGAAGCTCTTCGCGCACACGCATCGTGAAGAAGCGTATGCGAAGGAAGCGATGCAGGAGCAGACCGACAAGGTGCGTTCCTCCAGTCGCATGATCACGTCGATGGATGTCTCCATCACCTCGCTCAACGGGCTGCTCATCGCGGGCACGAGCCTGCTGGCGCTGTGGCTCTGGTCGCGCGGCACCGTCTCCACGGGGCAGGTGGCCCTCGCCGTGGGCCTGGTGATCCGCATCAACAACATGTCCGGCTGGATCATGTGGGTGGTCAACGGCATCTTCGACAACGTGGGCACGGTGCAGGACGGCATCACCACCCTGGCCCAGGAGCGCACCGTGGTGGACCGCGACGACGCGCTTCCCCTTCGCGTGACGAAGGGGGAGGTCCGTTTCGACAACATCCACTTCCACTACGGCAAGGCCGGCGGCATCATCGGTGGCCTGGACCTTATCGTCCGTCCCGGCGAGAAGATCGGCCTGGTCGGTCCTTCCGGTGCGGGCAAGTCCACCCTGGTCAACGTGTTGCTGCGCCTGTACGACCTCGAGGACGGCCACATCTTCATCGATGGCCAGGACATCGCCAGGGTCACGCAGGAGTCGCTGCGTTCCAGCATCGGCGTGGTCACGCAGGACACGTCGCTGTTGCACCGGTCCATCCGCGATAACCTGCTGTATGGACGGCCGGATGCCAGCGACGCCGAGATGGCCGAGGCGGTGCGCCAGGCGCGCGCCGACGAATTCATCCCGGGCCTGTCCGATGGCGAGGGGCGCACCGGCTACGACGCCCATGCGGGCGAGCGGGGCGTCAAGTTGTCCGGCGGCCAGCGCCAGCGGATCGCGATCGCGCGCGTGTTGTTGAAGGACGCGCCGATCCTCGTGCTCGACGAAGCCACCTCGGCACTGGATTCCGAGGCCGAGGCGGCCATCCAGGAAAGCCTGGAGACCTTGATGCGCGGCAAGACGGTGATCGCCATCGCGCATCGTCTCTCGACCATCGCGAAGATGGACCGGCTGGTGGTGATGGAGCATGGCGCGATCGTGGAGACCGGCACGCATGCGGAGTTGATCGCGCGCGGCGGCTTGTATGCGCGGTTGTGGGCCCACCAGACCGGCGGTTTCGTCGGCGTCGAGTAGGTATCGGCTGCCGCTGTCGCCGCTGAAGCGGCTCCCACATTGCCTCGTCTCATTCGTCAGGAAGGTTTCAGACCTTCGGAAGCCCTTTTGTGGGAGCCGCTTCAGCGGCGATAGCGTGGGAGCCGACCCTGTCGGCGATGCTCTTCAGCCCCGCGGTTCCTGCGCCTCCCGCTCGATCCAGCCGATGAACGCCAGCGCCGCCGCCGACGGCGGGCGGTGCGCGGAATGGACCAGGTAGTACGCATATCGTGTCGGCAATTCCGGCCCCGGCAGGCGAACCAGCCGGCCGTGGGCAAGATGCGCGGCGGCGAGCCGCGTGCGCGCGAGCACCGCGCCCAGCCCCGCCGCCGCGGCGTTCAAGCCGTCGGCCGAATCGCTGATCGTATGCATCGTGCCGCCACGTGGATAGCGGACACCGGCGGCGCGGAACCACTCGCGCCAGCCCTCGGGCGCGATATCGGTGAGAAGGGGCAGGTCGGCGACATCCTCGGCGGACCGCACCCGCGATGCCAGTTCCGGCGACGCCAGGGGTTGCAACGAGTCGTCCATGAGGAAGCGCGAGGTCAGGCCGGGCCATTGGCCGAGGCCATAGCGGAGCCCGAGGTCCGGGCCGCCCTCGTCGAAGCGCACGAGGGAGCGATCGGTATCGATCGACAACCGCACCGTGGGATGCGCATCGACGAACCGGCGCAGGCGGGGCGTGAGCCAGTTGGCCGCCAGCGAGGGCAAGACGCTCAGGCGCAGCCCGTTGTCGCGACGATGCTGACGCAGGCTGTCGAGCACCGACTCGACCTCGGCCAGGGCCGAGCCCGCGGCGTCGGCCAGCAAGCGTCCTTCAGGAGTCAGGGCCACCCCACGCGCATGGCGCTGGAACAGGCTCACTCCGAGCGCTGTCTCCAGCTTGCGCACGTGATGGCTCACCGCGCTGGCGGTGAGGTGCAGTTCCTCGGCCGCATGGGCGAAGTTCTGGTGCCGGGCGGCGGAGGCGAAGGCGGCGAGGGCGGGGAGCAGGGCGGAACGCATGGTAGGGATGAATCAAATGAGAGGCTGGCTTGCAAAGGATGCGCTTGTGCGGCCTCCGGTTCCAGCGACAATAAGACTCAGCCACAAGCGAGGTTCGTATGTCCGCCGCCGATAGCCCCATCGAATCCATCGTTTCCGCTGCCGAGAGGGACTGGCGCACGCCGGTGGAGCTTGTCGCCCTCGGCGCCATCTGGGGTGGTTCGTTCCTCTTCATGCGAGTGGCGGCCAAGGATTTCGGGCCGTTTCCCATGGTGGCCACGCGCTTGCTGTTCGGCTCGGTGATCCTGTTGCCCTTGCTGTTGCGCGCCCGCAAGACGATCCGTGCCGCCCACCTGTGGAAGATGCTGGTGTTGGGCGCGCTCAGCGCGGCCATCCCCTTCACCTTGTTCGCGTGGGGTGCCGAGCGGGCACCGGCAGGCATCGGCGCCATCGCCAACAGCATGACGGTCCTGTTCGCCGCCCTGGTGGCCTTTATCGGTTTTGGTGAAAAGATCGGCACGCGCAAGGCGATCGCGCTCGTGGCGGGCTTCGTCGGTGTCGTGGTGTTGGCCAGTGGCCGCACCGCGGGGGAAAACGTCGCGCCCGCGGCGCTCGCCGGTGCCGCCGCGTCGTTCTGTTATGGCCTGGCGGCCAACCTCATCAAGAAGTACCTGTCGGATATCGCGCCCACCGCCGTGGCGGCGGGTTGCCTGCTGGGCGCGACCATCCTGATGGCTCCGCTGGCCCTGCTTACATGGCCTGACGCGCCCATTCCGACGAACTCGTGGCTCTCGGTCATCGCGCTGGGCGTGGTCTGCACGGGACTCGCCTATGCCTTCTACTTCCGCCTCATCCAACGTATCGGCGCACCCCGTGCCGCCACGTCGACCTACCTGGTGCCCTTGTTCGGCGTGGGCTGGGCGTGGATGTTCCTCGGTGAAGCGCTCACGCCGACCATGGCGCTGGCGGGCGCGATCATCCTTGGCAGCGTGATCCTGAGCCAGAAGCGATCGGCGTGAGTCGGCGATCGGCGAGCCCTTCCGCCGGGGCTCGCGACGTGGAATAGTCCCGGCACCTCATCCGCCACCGGACATGACATGCCGCGTCTTCGCCACCTCCTCGCCTTCGGCGTCACCAGTTTCGTCTTCGCCCTGGCCGCGCACGCGCAAGACGCGGCGACGACACCCAGCGCCGGTAGCGCTGACGCGCGTCCGGCGGCCCTGGCCGACTTCGATGCTTACGTGGACGCCACGCGCAAGCAGTTCGACGTGCCGGGTATCGCGGTGGCGATCGTCAAGGACGGCAGGGTGGTGCTGGAGATGGGCTCGGGCGTGCGCAAGCTCGGCGAACCGGCCAGGGTGGACGCGCATACGCAGTTCGCGATCGCCTCCAATACCAAGGCGTTCACCGCCGCCTCGCTGGCGATCCTCGCCGACGAGCACAAGCTCGACATGAGCGACCGCGTGATCGATCGCCTGCCGTGGTTCCAGATGTCCGATCCGTACGTGACGCGCGAAATGCGCGTGCGCGACCTGCTCGCCCATCGCAGCGGACTCAGCCTGGGCGCGGGCGACCTGCTGTACTGGCCGGCCACCTCGTATTCCACGAAGGAAGTCGTGCAGCGGTTGCGCTACGTGCCGCTGGCCAACAGTTTCCGTGCCGGCTACGCCTACGACAACATCCTCTTCGCCGTGGCGGGGCTGGTGATCGAGCAGGTGTCGGGCAAGCCATGGGCCGACTTCGTGCGCGAGCGCATCTTCGTGCCGCTCGGCATGACCGAATCGCAGTCGCACGCACCCGACAGCATCGGCCCGAACGACGACATCGCCACGGGCCACGCGAAGTTCGACTTCAAGGACCTGAAGCCGGTGGCGGCGATGTCCTGGAGCAACAACCCCACGGCGGGCGGCATCTACACCAGCGTGCACGACCTGTCCAAGTGGATGAACATGCAGCTGGCCGGCGGCAAGTACACCGATGCCTCCGGCAAGGAGCAACGCCTCTTCAGCGAGAAGCGCCAGGCCGAGATGTGGTCGTTGATCACTCCCATCGCCATCTCCGAACCCAATGTTCCCGAGCTCAAGGCGGCGAAGCCCAACTTCTACGGTTACGGCGAAGGCTGGTTCGTCTCCGACTACCGCGGGCACAAGCTCGTCTGGCATACCGGCGGCTGGCCCGGCATGGTGTCGCGCCTGACCCTCGTGCCCGACCTCAAGCTCGGCATCGTCGTGCTGACCAATCAGGAAAGCGGCGCCGCGTTCCAGGCGGTGACGATGCGCGCGCTCGATGCATACATGGACGCGCCGAAGACGGATTGGATCGCGGCATACGCGGCCAGCGTCAAGAAGATGGAAGGCGACGCCGACGACAGCATGAAGAAGCACGAAGCGGCGCGTGCGAAAGGCTCGAAGCCCTCGTTGCCGCTGGAGGGCTATGCCGGCACCTACCGCGATCCCTGGTATGGCGATGTCACCGTGGCGAAGCAGAGTGGCAAGCTGGTGATGACCTTCACCAAGACGGCGCAACTCACCGGCACGCTGGAGCCGTGGCAGCACGATACCTTCATCGCCCGCTGGAATGACCGATCGCTCAACGGCGACGCCTTCGTGAACTTCGCGCTCGATCCGGACGGCAAGGTGCGCGAGGTGCGGATGGAGCCGGTGTCGCCCCTCACCGACTTCAGCTTCGATTTCCAGGACCTGCGCCTGGCCCCCGTCGAGGCTTCGAAGTAAGGTCGGTCAGGCCGCCGGGTCGGGGTCGGTCGATGCCTTCGGCGCGCCCTCTCCGGTGGGGCCGAGCAAGTCGCCCATGTTGCCGCCCGAGCGCAGCACGAGATCTTGTGGCCGCAGCAGGGGGATCTCGGCGCCGCGCAGCCGCGCGATGACATCGAACAGGAGGTCGCTCTTCACGGCGCCCACATCGCGTGGGCTTCCCACGTAGCACGTGGCGACGAACGTCATCGCCGTACGGTCGATGTTGTCGAGCGTGACGGAGGCCGCGGGCGTCTCCTGTACCGACGCGTGCGCATGCATGGCCTCCAGCATGTGCTCGCGTACGTCCACCGGATCGCTGTCGAGCGGCATGGGCAGCTTGATCAGCACGCGGCCTTGCGGGTTGGCCATCGTCATGTTGCGCACGGGCTTGGTGATGAACGACGAGTTCGGCACGATGATGGTCGAGCGGTCGGCCACCTGGATCTCGGTGGCGCGCACGTTGATGCGGCGGATATCGCCTTCCGCATCGTCCAGTACCACCCAGTCGCCGACCTTCACCGGCCGCTCCGCGAGCAGGATCAGGCCGGAGATGAAGTTCTGCACGATCGCCTGCAGGCCGAAACCGATGCCCACCGAGAGCGCGGAAGCCACCCAGGTCACGTTCTGCACGGAGAGGCCCATCGCCAGCAGGGCGATCGCCACCACGATGACGATGCCGACGTAGCCGAGGAGGGTGGTGAGCGAACTGCGCATGCCCGGGTCGAGGTTCGTCCTGGGCAGGTATTGTTCGGACATCCAGTTCTTCACCACTCGCACGGCCAGTAGGCCGAGGAAGAACAGTGCGATCGAGGTGATGATCTGGCTGGGCTTCAGTTCGACGTCGTAGATCTTCAGTGACTGCAGCTTGCTGCCGAGCGTGAGGAGGTCGGTCGCGCCGGTGCCGAAACCGGACATCACGGCGGTGATGCCGAACAGGAAAAGGCCCAGGCGGACCACACCCGAAAGCAGCACGCCGGCCTGGTCGAGCAGCCTGGGGTGGGTGCCGAAGATCGCCTGCGCGCGGGCGCTCATCGGACCCTTTTCGGAAAGCAGCGTTTCGAACAGGTCGTCGACCAGGCGCATGGCGAGATACGTCGCGGCGATCACGATCGCCGTCCAGACCACCTGGCCGGCCATGAAGGAGGCGAACGAGATGAAGCCGGTCAGCAAGGCGATCCACGACGCGACGATGGCGATCCATGCCGCCGCGATGAGCACGCTGGCCCAGATGGGCCGGGGCGCGGGCGGCGTGCCGTCTTCGTCGTGATGGTGCGTGCGTCCCAGCCGCAGCAGCGCCAGCGCGCTGAGCGCGGTGAAGACGATCGCCTGCAGGCTGCTGGTGAGCACCGTGGCGGCGAGGCTGGTACCGATCGTGTGGTTCAACTGTTTGAGGAAGTAGAACAGCACGACCGCCAGCGAGATCAGCATCGGGAAGCGGCGCAGGTCGATGGCGGTCTGGTCGGGAATGGCCGGCAGGCGCCACGACGGCCGCTTCGCCGAGATCAGCGACCTGCCGAGGCCGGCGATGAAGGCGCCGAAGAAGACGAGTTGCACGATCGTGCGCGCGATCTCGTCGGTCTCCTGGCTGAAGGTGTCGTTCCAGTTCAGGCCCAGGTAAAGCAGTTGCGTGCCCAGGCCGGTGGTGAGCGTGGAGGTGAGGGCGATGCCGAGGATCAGCGCCGAGCGTCGCAGCCTTCCGGGCGGCATGCGGTTGGCGGTCAGGTGGCGCACCCGGTGTTCGATGTAGAAGCGGACACCGGTCATGAGCAGCAGGCCGAGCAGCGCGCAGGTGATCAGGGCCGTGCGGTTGCCGACGTTCCAGCTGGCGGCGACGTCGGTCTTCACCGCGCCGGCGAAGTCGCGCAGGTTGGCGGCGTCGCGAGGAAAGGCCGCCGCCGGCTCCGACCAGAACGGCCGCGACAACGGCGAGTTCGTGCGTTGCGAGATGAGTTCCTGGAAGCGGATGCGGCGGAGGTCGGAAAGCTGGTTCGCCGTCTGCTGGGCTTCGAGCGCGATGCCGTCAGCCTGTTTGACCTGCGCATCCACGGTGTCGAACGCCTTCTGCGCGTCCTTCCTCGTGGCGGCGAGTTCCGGGTCCTCCTTGGTGCCGGCGGCTGGCGGCGGCCCCAACTGGTCGAGTCGGGCCTTCGCCGCGTCCCGGCTCTGCTGCAGGGACGCGGATAGTTTCTGCGCGTCGCCCGCGACGTCGCCGGACTTGCCGCGCAGGTCGTCGATGATCGAATCGGTGATCTTGTCGTCCTTCATCCCCTTCTCGATCTGGTCGAGGCGGCCGCGCAGGTCGTCGATCTGCTGCGAGGGACCGGGATCGTCCGTCTGCGCGAACGCGCCGCCGGAGCCGGCGAGGAGGAGGGCGATGAAGAGGATTCTCAGGATATGCATGAAGGGATCATCGGAGCCGCTGTCGACCAGGTCAAATGCCCGATGCATGCGTTACCCTCGGTGAACGGCGCGTGCGGCGCCTTCCATGCGGCAATGCAGCTTTGCCGCTGAAGGTGGCGCCGTTATCCTGCCGCCCCTTTCTCCACGCCTGGAATGTCCCATGCGCAAGAAGCTGGTCGCCGGTAACTGGAAGATGCATGGCTCCCGCGCCATGGCCGACGCCCTGGTCAGGGAGATCGTCGAGAACCGGCCGGACGGCGTGGATGTCGTCGTCTTCCCGCCCGATGTGTATCTGGACGGCCTGACGCGCGAGTACGGCGACCGTGGCCTGGGCTTCGGTGCGCAGGACCTTTCGGAGCACCACGTGCAGGGCGCCTATACCGGCGAGATAGCGGGCGACATGTTGCGCGACGTGGGTGCCCGGTGGGTACTGGTGGGCCATTCCGAGCGGCGCCAGTACCAGCTCGAAAGCGACACGTTGCTGGCGAAGAAGTTCGAGGCGGCATGCAAGGCCGGGCTCACGCCGATCCTCTGCGTGGGGGAAACCCGTGAGGAGCACGAGGAGGGCAGGGCCGAGGAGGTGATCGGCCGCCAGCTGGCCGCGGTGCTGGAGCACAACGGCGTCGGTGCGTTCCGCGAGGCGGTGATCGCCTACGAACCGGTCTGGGCCATCGGTACGGGGCTGACGGCGACCCCGGCGAAGGTGCAAAAAATTCATGCCTTCATCCGTAGCCAACTGGCAAAAAAGGATGCTAATATCTCGCTCCTGACCCGGGTGCTTTACGGCGGAAGCGTCAAGCCGGCCAATGCGGCCGAACTTTTCGCCCAACCGGACGTGGACGGGGGACTCATCGGTGGCGCCGCCCTGGTGGCTCCCGATTTCCTGGATATATGCGCCGCGGCGCGATAATCGCGACACGGCAAACCAAGAAGACATGTTCATTCTCTTCAGCGTTTTCTATATCCTGATCGCCGCGGCGATGATCGTGCTGATTCTCATGCAGCGCGGTGCTGGCGCGGAGGCAGGTTCCGGCTTCGGTGGCGGTGCTTCCGCCACGGTGTTCGGTGCGCGTGGCTCGTCGAGCTTCATGACCCGCGCCACGGCCGTCCTCGCAGCCCTGTTTTTCTTGCTCAGCCTCGGCATGGGCATCTACCTCGGTCGCTCGGGCAATCCCCAGCCGGCCGCGGATCTTGGCGTGATGTCCGGCGTTACCACGCCGGCCGCTCCCGCCAATAACGCTCCGGTGACCCCGGCCGCGTCGGACGTGCCCCGCGCACCCGCCGCCGCCAACGGTGACACCCCGGCCGCCACGGCGCCGGCTCCGGCAGCGAACAACGATGTTCCGGCCCCGACGCAGGAAGCCACCAAGGCTCCCGCCGAACCGGCCAAGAAGTAAGGCAGCGACACACGCGACACGCTGTAAAAGTTATGCCCAGGTGGCGGAATTGGTAGACGCACTACCTTGAGGTGGTAGCGGCTTAGGCTGTGGGGGTTCGAGTCCCCCCTTGGGCACCAACAACGGTTTCAGGGAGTCTCGGCTGATCTCGGAACCACAAAAAACCCCGCTTGATCGCGGGGTTTTTTGTGTCTGCGTTTCAGGTCATCCCGTCCGGGCTTCAAAATCCGTGTTGCTAGCTATGGTGCCGCCGACGTGTATGGGTGGGACGGTCCGATGACGGGTCGGCGTCGCTACCAGGGTACGGTCCGGCCCAGATAATCCACATAGTGGAGCCCACCGCGTCCCTCATGGGCCTCCATCGCATCGAGCAGGTTCGGAATGCTTTCCTCGATGCTCAAGCGCGCATCGGGACCGCCCATGTCCGTTCGCACCCATCCCGGCGCCATGAGGAGCAAGGTGCGTGGATCGCCGGCGTGCCGCGCGGCGAAGCTGCGCATGAACATGTTGAGTGCGGCCTTGCTGCCGCGATAGACCTCGTGGTTGCCGTTGGTGTTGTTGGTCAGACTGCCCTGGCCGGACGACATGAATACGGCATCGACGGCGCATACGGCCGGTTGACTTCCCGCCAGCTAAGGCTTGTAGTCTAGGCATTCCCTCCCCACTGACGGCACGCGCATGCCTTGCTGCGATTGCGAATCCACCGGCGAATCGCTGGCTCGTTCCAGGGCGCAGCGACGCGTGTTGTGGGCGGTGCTCTGCATCAACGTCGTGATCTTCGCTGGCGAGTTCGGTGCGGGTGTATGGGCGGATTCGACGGCGCTCCAGGGTGATTCCCTGGACAGCCTGGGCGATGCCCTGGTTTACGCGGTCAGCCTCGTCGTCGTGGGGCGCTCGTTGCGTTCGCGAGCGGGTGCGGCGCTGATGAAGGGCTTCGTGCAATTACTGTTCGCGGGGTTGGTGCTGGCCGAGGTCATCCACAAGATAATGGTCGGACCGGCACCTCTGCCGGAAGTGATGGCGGTGGCGGCGAGCCTGGCACTCCTGGGTAACGGCGCATGCCTCGCACTGCTGACGAGGTTTCGTTCCCACGACATCAACATGCGCTCGGTCTGGTTGTGCTCGCGCAACGATGTGATCGGCAATGCCGGCGTACTGGTCACCACGGGCCTCATCGCCTGGACACATTGGCCATGGCTGGACCTGCTGTTCGGCGGTGCCCTCGCACTTCTGTTCGCGCGCACCGGCATCCATGTCGTATCCGCCGCGTGGCAGGATTTTCGCTCGCCACGGCCGATCGCGCACGTCTGACGGTTGGTTCCTCGTCAGACGAGCAGGCGCTGCCAGCGTGCAGGCACGCGTCCCTCGGGGCCGGGCACCGGCTGGTCGACCGGGTGGCTATGCGGCGGTGCCAGTACCGGGCCTTCGAACATGTCGTCGTTACGGTAGTCGTAGAACCAATCCTCGCCCGGCTCGAAGCTCTGGATGATCGGGTGGCCCGTTTCCTGGGCATGCTTGCTGGCGTGCTTGTTGAGCGAGTCGTCGCAGCAACCGATGTGTCCGCATTGGGCGCAGCGGCGCAGGTGGAACCACCAGCTGCCGGCCTGTTCGCATTCGACGCAGCCGGTACCGCTGGGCCGCGCCTTCGGGTCGATTCCGTCACTTTCTGTCGTCATGGGGCATGCTCCGCGGATTTCGCGTCGATCCTACCCCGGCGACGAGGTCGCCCGCTTGTCCCCGCATGCCGTCACGAATGTTCAGAAGAGTTGGCCGGCCCTGCGCATCGCCGTGTGCTGCATACGATCCACCGAACTGGCCAGGGAACGAAGGGCGATCCGCAGTTCCACCGCGTTCGGACAGCCGCAGGCCAGCAGGGATTCGATGCGCTCGGCCGCGTTGGCCACGCTCAGGTGCTCGTGCTGCAAGGCATGGCGGGCCACGTGGTTGGCGCGGAACTGGGCTTCGTCGTAATCGTGGTGCAGCAGGGCCTGGAGCAGCCCGAGGGCCTCCAGAGATATCTCCTGGGCTGCCATGACGTAACGCATCCGGCGATTAAGGACGAATCCCGTGTCCGGCCGCAATCCGCCATCTGGCCTACTCAAGGAATACGCGAAACGTCCGAGGGAGCGCGACAGCCGCATTAACGGCTATCCTGCGCGGCATACCTATCGACGCAGGACAGCGCATGACCCTCGCCGCCACCGTGCTCACCGTGCTGGTGCTCCTGATCCACGTGTACATCGTGATCCTGGAAATGGTCCTGTGGCGCAGTCGCGGGCCGAAGGTCTTCGGGATCACCGAGCAGTTCGCCCGTGACAGCGCCGCGCTGGCCTCCAACCAGGGCCTGTACAACGGGTTCCTGGTGGTGGCGCTGCTGCTGGGCCTGAGCCTGCGCGAACCCTTCGCCACGGCCTTCCTGTTCTACGGCCTGGGTTGCGTGGTGGTGGCCGGCGTGTGGGGCGGGCTGACCGCCAGCCGGCGCATCCTCTACGTGCAGGCCTTGCCCGCCGCCCTCGCGCTGGCAGCGCAATGGCTCGCCCGCTGATACGCGGAAACGTGGCGACGATCGGGGTTTGAGCGAGGGCGTTCGCGGATAATCCCGCAGGACCCATCGACGGGAGCGGGCATGCCCGACACCGATCTTCCCCTCGCGCACCCGGACATCACGCCACCGCCGCGCGAGCGCACGTTCGAACTCGGCCTCGCCCTTGCCGGGGCGGTCTCCGGTGGGGCCTACGCCGCCGGGGTGCTCGACTTCCTGTATGAGGCGCTGGACCGCTGGTACGCGGCGAAGGATGCCGGCTTACCCGTGCCGGACCACGACGTGTTGTTGCGCGTGGTTTCCGGGGCATCGGCGGGCAGCATCAACGGCGTGATCTCGGCGGTGGCGCTGCCCTACGCTTTTCCTCATGTGCATGCCTCGGAAGGCGAGGCGGCGGTGGCCAATCCCTTCTACGACGCCTGGGTGAAGCGGGTGGACATCCGCCACTTCCTCGGCACGAACGATCTCGCGGACAAGGACCAGCCGATCGCCTCGCTGCTGGATACGCGCTGCCTGGACGAGATCGCCGCGAACGCGCTGCGCTTCCAGGGTGAGCCGCGGGCGCGACGGTACATCGCGAATCCGCTGAAGTTCGTCTTCACGGTCACCAACCTGCGTGGAGTGCCTTATGCGGTGCCTTTCGCCGGCAATGGCGCGCAGGCGGGCCACGGCATGGTGGCGCATGAGGACTATCTCCGTTTTTCCGTCGACACGGGCCAGGGCATCTACGACCGGGCCTGGCAGTACCCCGACGACCTCTACGTGACGCATCCCAAGCATCTTCCCGACCGGGGCTGGAACGCCTTGATGACCGCCGCGCTCGCATCCGCGGCATTTCCCGGCGGCTTGCGCCACCGCGAGGTGGAGCGGCGCTGGAGCGACTACCTTCAACGCAGCGTCGTGATTCCCGACGAGCGGGGGATGTCGCGCGTGGTGGCCATCCAGCCGAAGCGGGACGTGCTCGACCGAGGCTCCGCCACCTACCGCTTCGTGGGTGTCGATGGCGGCGCGATGGACAACGAGCCGTTCGAACTGGCCAGGACCGAGCTGGCGGGCATGCTCGGCCGCAATCCGCGCAGGGGCGACCAGGTGAACCGCATCGTGCTGATGGTGGACCCGTTCCCCGAACCGGACGACCTCGGCCCCGAATACGCGGCACCGCTCAACGTCGTCGGTGCGCTCGCCGCCCTCTTCGCATCCTGGAAGCAGCAGGCCCGGTTCAAGCCCCGGGAGATCGCCCTCGCGATGGACGACGCCGTGTATAGCCGCTTCCTCATCGCGCCTACCCGTTCGTCGGCGGACGGCTCCGTGCGCTGGCTGGGTGGGCGCGCCGTGGCGGCGGGAGCGCTGGGAGGCTTCTCCGGGTTCTTCGCCGAGGCCTATCGCCGCCACGACTTCCTGCTGGGCCGGCGCAATGCGCAACGTTTCCTCGCCGAGCATTTCCTGGTTCCCGCCGGGAATCCCATCGTCGCCTCCTGGACCGCCGATCCCGCCATGGCCGGTTACCTGCGGACGCGCGACGGCGTTCTCCATGCGCCGGTCATTCCGCTGGTCGCGGAGTGCGATCCGGCCCGGCGCGAGGATTACCTGCCGGACTGGCCCAAGGGCGCGTTCGATCCCGCGACCCTCATGCCGGCGATAGGAAAGCGCATGGATGCGCTCTATGCCGTCGCCACCGACAAGTGGAAGGACAAGCTGCTGACCTGGCTGGCATGGCATACCTATGCCCGCCGGAAGCTGCTTGCCCTGGCTTCGCGCCGGCTCGTGGATGCCTTGCGCAAGCACGACCTATGGTGAGGAAAAACCTGCCGAAACCGTGCGCTTAAATCGTGACAAAAATGCATGCCCCCCATCCGTGAAGACGCATGTCGTATTTCGATGAAAAATCTGTCAAGCGATATATAGCGGCGGCGTTCATTCGGTAGTAGGTTGGAGTCGGGCAACTCTTACGCGGGTAACGTATGAGCATCACCGCCTCGCCTCGCGTCATCGTGTTCGAGGATCATTCCGGACTTGCTTCGGCGCTTACCGACCTGCTCGAGGAGCGGCTTGGCTACGACGTGGCCGCTTGCGCGGGTTGCATCGAGGAAGCGATCCGCGTCGCCCATGTCGAGCGTTGCGATGTCGCGGTCGTCGATCTCGATCTGCAGGGCGTGATGGCCTATCCGGCGCTCGACGAACTCCAGCGCCGCGGTATTCCCTATGTGCTCGCCACCGGCGCCATGCCGATCGACATCCCCGGCCGTTACCGTGCGCCCTTGGTGCATAAGCCCTACAGCGCGCATCAGCTCGAACAGGCCATCCGCGAGGCGAGCGGGCAACCCGCCTGTTGACGCCCGGATCGTTCAATCCAGCGACGGCTCGTCGAACATGCCGCGTTCGCCGTGGCTAACGCGCAGGGTAGCGGGGGAGGAGATGTCGCGAATCAGTTTCGACGAGCCGTGGACGTTCGGCGGCCATCCGTGGAGGAGCCTGAAGGATACGGCTTTCGGCGTCATCGTCGCCGATGGGACGGGCGAGATCGTCCACGTGAACGAACGTGCGGCCGAACTGCATGGATGGGTGCGCCTGGCGGTCGGTCCGGACGATTACAGCCGGATGTACAGCCTGTTCACCGAAGAGGGCAGGCCGTACCCCTCAGCCGATCTTCCCTTGACCCGCGCCGTGCGCCAGGGCGAGACCACGCGGCACGCGCGTTGGGTCGTGCGCCGGCCGGACGGATCGCGGCAGACCTTGCAGGGTTCGGCCTATCCGGTATGCGACGCCCGGGGAAAGCAGGTGGCTTCGGTGCTGGTCCACGATGCGATCGAGCGCCCCGGCGCCGCTTGAGGCGCTAGTGCGCCCGTGCCTCGCTGGTGGAGCCCCACGCGCCACGCAACCAGGCGTTCACCTCGTCCAGGCCATCCACGACACCGGCGCACAACCGCCTCAGCTCGGCGGAGGGCTGTTGCAGGTCGGGCACCATGATCGTCGGCAGGCCCGCGGCCACTGCGGAGCGTACCCCTGCCTGGGAATCCTCCAGGGCGAGGCAGCTGCCGGTGGGCTTGTTGAGGATGCGCGCGGCCCGCAGGTACGGGTCCGGATACGGCTTGCAGCGTTCACAGTCGCCCGACGCCACGAGCGCATCGAAGCGGTCGCGCAGGCCGAAGGCTTCGAGGTGGTGGATCGCGGTGGCGTGCGAGGACGAGGTGGCGATCGCACGTGGCAGGCCGAGTTCGTCGAGGGTGTCGAGCAGCGCGATCACGCCCGGCTTCAAGCGAAGGTCGGTATCGAGCATCGCGTGGTAACGCTCGGAGGTGCCGGTCCAGACGGTATCCAGGTCGGTATCGTCGCCCACGTGCTCGTGCAGGAGCATGCGTGCGGCGTGCCCGTGCAATCCGACCATGCGTTGGCAAAGCGACAGCGGCATGTGGATGCCCGCCTCGGCGGCGGCGGCCAGCAGGGCGTCGCGGTACAGCGCCTCGGTATCGAAGAGGACGCCGTCGAGGTCGAACACGATCGCCTGTGGTGTCGCGGGAAAACGGACCATGCCACCTCCCGAACCGCCTTTCCGGGCGGAGTGCCCGGTTCACCCCGAAAATAGCGCGGTTTGTCGCACGGTGCCATAGCTCGGCGGCCAACGGGCGGTGCAAGTGTTTGCGTTCGCGTTCGGCACACGCCACGCTTCGGCGATGAAGAAAGATCGGCGCATGCTTGTCCACGGTGCCGTGGGCGTCCTGGCCGCCGTCGCGTTGTTCCTCTCGGGTGCCTGGGGAGCCTTCGCGCTGGCCTTCCGTTTCCCGGGCATCCGCGCGGTGCGCCTGGTGGCCGCCTCCATATGGGCCCTCGGCTGCCTGGCGCTCTGGGCCGCCTGGTTCGGTTGGCGCGCCTGGTGGGCGCTCCCCGGACTGTTGGCCTCCTTCGCCACGCTGCTCGCCTGGTGGGCGACCATTCGGCCGCGCAACGACCGCGTCTGGGCGGACGATGTCGCGTGCCTCCTGCATGGCGAGGTCGACGGCCCGCGTGTCGTGCTGCACAACGTGCGCGACTTCGAGTGGCGCAGCGACGACGACTACGACGTGCGCTGGGACACCCGGGAATATCGCCTGGACCGCCTCGCCGGCGTGGACGCGATCCTTTCCTACTGGTCCGGCGAGGCCATTGCCCACGCGATGCTCTCGTTCGGTTTCGACGACGGCCGCCACGTCGTGTTTTCCGTCGAGATACGGCGCAAGCGCGGCGAGGCTTTCTCCGAGATCGGTGGCTTCTTCAGGCAGTTCGAATTGATCCTGATCGCCGCCGACGAACGCGACATCGTCCGGGTCCGCAGCAACGTGCGTGGCGAGGACGACTATCTCTTTCCGTTGCGGATGCCGCGCGAGGCCATGCGCTCACTGTTTCTTTCCTACGTGGACGCCGCCAACGAACTGGCCAGGACGCCGCGCTTCTACAACACGGTGACATCCAATTGCACCACGATCGTCTATCGCATGGCGAAACGTATCGATGGCGCCTTGCCGTTCGACCTGCGCCTGCTGCTGACCGGCTACCTGCCCGAATACCTTGCCGACAACGGGACACTCGACGCCCGCTTCGGCGTGGACGAATGGCGTCGGCTGGGAAGGATTACGGAGCGGGCGAGGGCGACCCGGCCGCAGGACGATTTCTCGGCGGCGATCCGCGTCGGCATCCCGCCGGCTTATTCGCCACCGTCGGGGGACTCCACGGCGTAGCCTCGTTCCTTCAGGGCCTCGAGGTAGCCGTGCGCGCCGAACAAGTCGTCGATGGACACGATCGCCACCGACTGCGTGTTGGCCGCGACCGCCGCGTCGACCGCGGCGAGCCAGCGCGCCCTCATGGCCTCGGGCACGTCGGCTAGGCCGATGCGTTGCGCCACGCCACCTTCGGTGACGGCATTGAGGCACGCGAGGCGTTGTTTCGCCCGCCGGTCATCGCGCAGCGCGGCGATATCGCCGGTGGCCCAGGCATTCGCGCGCGTGGCCATGTCGGCGAGTTGCGCATCGATGTTGTCGATGCTCTGGGTGAAGCAGGAGACATCATCCAGCGTGGAGCGCTTGAACGCCTTGATCGCCGCGCGTGGATCGTCCACCAGCAAGGTGTACGTCACTTCGACCTGCGCGACGCCGTGCTTCTTCGCGAGCGCCGCGACCGTGCGGGTGATATCTCCCGATCGTGCGAGGCCGCTCTTCTTCACCGCGTCCTTGTAGAGTTCGATGGCGGCGAAGATCGGGCGGTAGCGTTCCACGCCGCGGTCGCTGCCGATATAGCGTGCCTTCACCGCCAGCCAGCGCGCGTAGACATCGGCGGGCACGCTGTCTTTCAGCGTCGCTCCGTCCGGCGCGTTGCGCACGCCTATGAGCGACGGGAGCAGAGCGAGGCGGCCGAAAAAGCCGGTGTTCGGCTTGATTTCCACGTGAGGCGGCATGAGCAGCGCGCCCGCATGCGCGAGCGCCTCGTCGATCTCGTCGGTCTTCCAGGTCATCTTCCGCGGCAGCGGCGTGAGGGTACCCAGGATCAGCAGCGTGTGCCCGTCTCGCGTGGCGCGCCAAAGGCCGGGACCGGGCTGCTCGCCACTGACCGTCACGGCTTCGAGCGTCGGCACGGAGGCATCGGGCGGAGGCGTCTGCGCCAGGGCCGAGGTCGCCAGCCACACGGAGCAGAGCAGGGCGGGGAACGCGAGGAGGCGAACAGGGAAATGGCGCATCGGCGAAATTCTAGTTTCTTCACGGAAGAGCGGGAAGCAGGCATAAAAATCCTCCACACCCGACGAGAAGTCCTCCGCGCCCCGGTGAGAGAAGTCCTCCGCACCCTGGTGGGAGCCGACCCTGTCGGCGATCCCGCGGCAGCGGGCCCGGTTG
>NZ_JBPGXU010000063.1:0-22762 GCF_056755675.1 Luteibacter sp. KNZ12-1A
AGATGTGTATAAGAGACAGGACCCTGTCGGCGATGGTGGGAGCCGCTTCAGCGGCGATCGCGAAGACACGCCTGCGCAGCGATCCGCCCTACAGCCTACGTTCCGTTTACCAGCGGCAGGATGCTGAACGACGTCAATGGTGCGCGCGGGCCCCCGATGGCCCACAATTGCGGCCTTGTTTGCCTACCCCGTCCCATCCCGAGGTTCTTGCCGTCCATGTCTCTTCGTTTCGCGCGACTGTTCACCGCCACGCTGATCGGCCTTAGCGCCTCCGCCACCGTTCTTGCCGCGGGACCGCAACTGGTCTGGCGCGGAGACATCACCACGGCCCGAGGCGTGGTCACCGACGTCGCCAAGGCGTGGGAAAAGGCCGGCAAGGGCAAGATCGAACTGCAGCCCTTCAACACCGCCTCCGGCATCGACGCGGTGGTCAAGGGCTCCGCCGACCTCGCCGGTTCCGCCCGCCCGGGTGTCGGCGGCGCCGAGCAGTCGCTCACCTTCACCCCGGTCGCATGGGATGCGCTGGTGATGGTCACCTACCCGTCCAACCCGGTCAGCAACATCACGCTCAAGCAGCTCCATGAGATCTACATGGGGCACATCACCAACTGGAAGGAGCTCGGCGGCAACGACGCCCCGATCAACCTCTACGCGGTGGCCAGCCCGGGCGACGGCGTGGAATACAGCCTGCGCAAGCTGCTTTTCGGCCGCGGCAACCAGCCGGTGGCCGCGCCGCGCCTCTACGTGAACGTGGCCAAGCTCGAAGAGGGCGTCACCCTCGACAAGCAGGGCCTCGGCGCCACCACGCTCGCCGGCGCATCGTCGAACAAGAAGGTGAAGATCCTCTCCATCGATGGCGTCGCCCCCTCGATGTCGACGGTCGGCAGCGGCACCTATCCGCTGTACACCGAGCTCTACCTGGTCAGCAACGAGTCCGGCCCGAAGGCCGCCGAGGTGAAGGAGTTCATCACCTTCCTCACCTCCAGCCAGGGTAGTTCGCTGCTGCGCTCCCATAGCCTCATCCCGTACGCCGATGGCATGGCCCTCGCCTCGAAGGATGCCGCGCGCCGTGCCGCCATCGCTTCCACCGTCGGCACGCGTGCCAACGTGGGCCAGGCGATGACCACGCCGACCGCCGTCGCCGCCGCGCCCGCCGCCGTCGCCGCGAAGGAAACCGCGCTGGCCAAGGCGCAGGTCGCCGGCAAGGGCGCCAAGGCCGCGAAGGAGGCCAAGGCATCGGTCGCCACCACGGCCGAGCCCTCGCAGTTCGCCAAGGTGGTCGCCAGCGTCAGCACCACGGCGCACATGGGCTTCGCGGGCGTGCGTTCGGATGCCTTCACCGTGTCGGACAACGCCAAGGTGGGTGGCAAGTTCGCCAAGGTGCTGGCCGACGCGGTCACCGTGAAGGGCAAGCCGGTGGCGAAGCCCGTCGTCGCCGCGCCGGCGGATGCCTCGGAGAAATCCACGGCCATCACCACGCCGAAGGTCGCCGAGGCGAAGCCGGCCGCGAAGGCCGCCAAGCCGGTGGCCAAGGCCGCGGAAGAGAAGAAGCCGGCCGCCGCGCGCACCTACAAGGTGGCGCCGGGCGACACGCTCTATTCCATCGCCAAGAAGAACGCGATCGACGTGAACAAGCTGCGCGCCATGAACGGCCTGAAGGACAACAACGTCCGCCTCGGCCAGGTGCTCAAAGTGGGCGCCCGCTAAGCAGTGCCCGTTCGCGCCGTATCGCTCGACCTCGACGACACCCTGTGGCCGGTGCTTCCGGCCCTGATCGAGGCCGAGCACTGCGTCGACCGCTGGCTACGGCAGCACCACCCCGATGTCGCAAACGCATGGCCGATCGAGGCCATGCGTGAGCTCCGCGAGAAGATCGCGCGGGAACACACCCATCTCTCCCACGATTTCAGCGAACAGCGCCGGCTGACCATCCGCCACGCCTTCGCCGCCTGCGGTATCGACGACGCGCCCGTCGACGAGCTGTGGCGCATCTACTTCGCCGCCCGCAACAACGTGGAGCTGTATCCCGACACCCTGCCCGCGCTCGAGCGCATCGCCGGGCACGTGCCCCTGGTGAGCATCTCCAACGGCAATGCCGATCTGGAAGTGATCGGCCTGCACCACCTCTTCCATACCCGCCTCAACGCCAGCGGCGTGGGCGTGGCCAAGCCGCATCCACAGATTTTCCTGGCGGCGGCGGAAGCGCTGGGCGTCCCGCCTGCCGACATTCTTCACGTAGGTGACGATCCGTTGCTCGACGTGATGGGCGCGCGCGAAGCAGGCATGCGTACGGTATGGCTCAACCGCACGGGCGAGCGCTGGTCGCATGGCCCTGCGCCGGATCTCGAATTCCCCGATATGACATCCCTTGCGGATTGGATTGAAGCGTCGGCTTTGACTGACGGCTAGAATAGGCGTCCACCGATAGCAACAATCCATTGACGCGGTTGCCAGCGACCGCGAGGCACGGGAGCCCTGATGTCGCCGCTGATCGAACGCAAGTCCGGAAAACGTACCGCCATCCCCATCGAGATGGTCGATATCGCCGGCATGCTCGCCACCGAAGCGCGCCTGGACGATGCGCAACGCCAATGGCTGGCGACGACCGGATTCCGCCCGATGCCCGGCGCACTCACCGTATTGCCGGATGCACGTGGCGGCATCACGCGCGTGCTGGTCGGCGTGGATCGCGGCAATCCGCTGGCCGCGCTCGGCGCCCTGCCCTATCGCCTGCCCCAGGGCACCTATGAACTCGCGCCGGAAGGCGTGATCGACGACCGCGACCTCGTCGCCCTCGGCTGGGCGCTCGGCGCTTATCGCTTTGACCGTTACCGCGCCAGCGATCGTCCGCCCGCGCAGCTGGTGGTCGATGCCGCCACGCTGCGTACGTTGCAGCCGGTGATCGACGCCACCTGGCAGGTGCGCGACCTCGTGAACACTCCCACCGAGGACATGGGCCCCGAACACCTCGCCCAGGCCATCCACGCGCACGCCGCCGAGCACAAGGCGAAGGTCCGCGAGTGGGTGGGTGACGAACTGCTCGAAGCCAACTTTCCCACGATCCATGCGGTGGGCCGCGCGAGCCATCGTCCACCACGCCTGATCGAGCTTACCTGGGGCAAGAATTCCAATCCGAAGCTCGTGCTGATCGGCAAGGGCGTGTGCTTCGACACCGGCGGCCTGGACATCAAGCCATCCGACGGCATGCGCTGGATGAAGAAGGACATGGGCGGCGCGGCGCACGCCATCGCGCTGGCCGGCCTGGTGATGAAGGCGAAGCTGCCCGTGCGGCTCACGCTGCTAGTGCCCGCGGTGGAGAACGCCATCGCCGGCAACGCCATGCGCCCGGGCGAGGTCATCCGCACGCGCGGGGGGCACACCGTGGAGGTGGACAACACCGACGCCGAGGGGCGCCTGGTGTTGTGCGATGCCATCGCCTACGCCGCCGAGCAGGCACCCGACCTGATCGTCGATTTCGCGACCCTCACCGGCGCGGCCCGCGTGGCGCTGGGCCCTGAATTGCCGGCGCTGTTCACCAACCGCGACCAGCTCGCCGACCACGTGATCGGCGCCGCCGAATTCACGCAGGACCCATTGTGGCGCCTGCCGCTGTGGCGCCCGTACCGGCGCATGCTCGAATCGTACGTGGCCGATTTCGCCAACGCGGGGCCGTCGCGCCACGCGGGCGCGATCACGGCCGCGCTCTACCTCGAGCGCTTCCTGCCGGACAGCCAGAACTGGATGCACCTGGATACGTATTCGTGGAACGACGGCGATCGCCCCGCGCATCCGCGTGGCGGCGAGGCGCAGGGCCTGCGCGCGTTCTTCCGCTTCCTCTCCGAACGCTATTCCTGACCCCACGGAAATGGTGGAGCGGTAAGGTGGGGTGGGCATCGCGGCCCAGGCCGCTTTCCACCCTTTCCTCGTGTCTATTGCACGAACGGGATCTCCCGTTGCACCGGGCGGATGACATAACCGACCGGTAGCCATCCCGTGCCGCCCGGCGCCAGCGATACCGTTTCGAAGAGCACCGCGCGGGTGTAGTGGGCCACGAAGATCACGTTGAGGTAATCGCCGGCGGGGAGACCCACCGGATCGCGCACCCGCGTCACCTCGAACCATTCGCGGCCGACGAGGAGTCCACGATCCACCCGGATCTTGCGCAGATACCGCACCCATTCGGGCCGCGAGACCAGCTTCTGCATCATGGCGCCTGCTTCGAGCCACATGGCGTCCGCGCGACGGCCGTCGGACATGCGGACCCAATGGGTGGCGCAACTCACCGCGTTGTCCAGCGAGTTCGGCTGCGGGCCGAGGCGCGGCGAATTGCTGATGCTCAGTAGCGAGGCGAAGGGCTTTGCGCCGGAAATGCCAGCCACGGGAATTTTTCGTGCGGGTGCCGGCACCGAGGACATGGCGCGTTCTCCGTCATGGGATCTCAGCTTCCAGCGCCGCGCGGCCGGTGCCAAGTCAGCCGGATGGGATACGCGGTTGGTGGGGGGCGGCGATAGCTCGCTTGTGTGGGAGCCGACTTGTCGGCGATCAGCGCCGCCCGAAGGCGAGGACGTCGGACGTATAGGTCTCCACCACGAGGCTGAAAGGCTGGTTCGCCTCCGTATATAGCACCGCCCGGTGCCGCAGTACCTCGTGCGGAATGGCCAGCGCCGCCTTGTGCGACGGTGGCAGCGGCGCATCCATCTCCCAACCCGCGGGCAACGGCGACCACAACAGGTCGGCGCTGATCGTCTGCCGGCGGAAATGCAGCGCCTGGACCACCTTCCCGAACGGCTGGTCGGTGGTGTCGAGGATCTGGTTCATTTCCGGGGTGAGCCGCGCAGGCACGTACCAGTTGTCCGCCTCGGACAGCACGTGCTCACCGCAGGCCAGCTGCACGCGGCGATAGCGCACCGGCTCGTCCGGACCGATGCCAAGCGCCGCCCGTTCGTCGCCGGGCAGCGGCTTGTCCTGCCCCTTCACGCGACGGGCGACGATCTTTACCTCCGGCGCCAGCGCATGCGCGCCGCACCAGCGTTCCAGCGTCAGCGTGGCGCTGGGGTGGCTGAGCAGGTCGGCATTGAGCGACTGCAAGAGCGCCAGCGCCTGCGTGCGCGAGGTGACATCGTCCGTCCACGGCTCGCGCGCCTGCGCGGTGGCCGCCATGACGGCGAGGGAGGTGGCGGCGATGATCGTTCGGGTATTCATGGAAACAGGGACCTTGGAGGGAAGGCATCGCCGCCGAAGCGGCTCCCACATGTTGGTTTCGTGACGTGTGCGGGTCAGAGGCCCTTGGCTGCCTGGGCGACGGCGCGGAAGAGCGCGCGGCCCTTGTTCATGGTTTCTTCCCACTCGGCGGCCGGATCGGAATCGTAGACGACGCCACCTCCCGCCTGCACATGCAAACGGCCGTCCTGGATCACCGCCGTGCGGATGGCGATCGCGGTGTCCGCGTCGCCCCACCAGCCGAGGTAGCCGATGGCGCCGGCGTAGATGTTGCGCTTGAACGGTTCGAGTTCCTGGATGATCTCCAGCGCGCGGATCTTCGGCGCGCCGCTGACCGTGCCCGCCGGAAACGCCGCTTTCAGGACATCCATGTACGAGAGGTCGTCGCGGATATCGCCTTCCACCTGGGAGACGATGTGCATCACATGCGAGTAGCGCTCGACCACGAAGGAATCGGTCAGCTCCACCGTGCCGGTCTTGCTCACGCGGCCCACGTCGTTGCGGCCGAGGTCGATCAGCATGAGGTGCTCGGCACGTTCCTTCGCGTCGGCCAGCAGTTCGGTTTCGAGGGCGAGGTCTTCCGCTTCGTCCTTGCCACGACGACGCGTGCCGGCGATCGGACGCAATACCACGCGGCCGTTCTTCAGGCGCACGAGGATCTCCGGCGACGAACCGACGATCTGCGTCGAGCCGATGTCGATGAAGTACATGTACGGTGACGGGTTCATCGCGCGCAACGCGCGATACACGTCCACCGGACGCGCGTTGAAGCCGATGCTCAGGCGCTGCGAGGGCACCACCTGGAAGATGTCGCCGGCGCGGATGTATTCCTGCGCCTTGCGCACCGTCGCTTCGTATTCCTCGCGCGTGAAGGAGGATTTGAAATCGGATTCGTCGAGCGCTTCCGGCTGCAGCATCTGCGGGTATGAGACGCCGCTCTGGCGCAGGCGGAAAGCCAGCGCGTCGAGGCGGCGCGACGCTTCGGCATAAGCTTGCGGTTTCGCCGGATCGGCGTGGACGATGAGGTAGAGGCGACCCTTCAGGTTGTCGAAGACGGCCACTTCATCCGCGAGCATCAGCAGGACGTCGGGCGTGCCCAGCTCGTCCTTCTTGTCCCACTGCGCGAGACGTTTTTCGATGTAGCCGATGGTCTCGAAACCGAAGTACCCGACCAGGCCGCCGGTGAAGTCCGGCAGGCCGGGCAGCTTGGGCACGTCGTACTGCTTGCGCAGGACCTCGATCTCGGCGAGCGGATCGTCGAGGTGGCGGCGTTCGACCACTTCGCCGTTGTCCTCGACTTCGAGTTCGTGCCCGCGCAGGCGATACACGCGACGCGCCGGCAGGCCGATGATCGAATGGCGTCCCCAGGTGGCGCCGCCTTCCACGGATTCGAACAGGAAGGTGTACGGGCCATCGGCGAGCTTGAGGTACACCGACAGCGGCGTGTCGAGATCGGAGAAGACCTCGCGCACCAGCGGAATCCGGGTATGGCCCTGGGCGGCGTAGGCGTCGAACTGTTCGCGGGAGATCATCGGGCGATGGGGGGCGTTGGAGTGATCGCCGATTGTAGCCGCTTAGGATGGGAGCCAACCCTTTAGGGTGGGAGCCGACCTCAACCCAGGCGTTGGCGGGGGAGGCCCTTGAGGTGCAGGGTGAAGGCGACGCCGTCTTCGAGGTTGCGGGCGCTGGCGCTGCCCTGGTGGCGCTCGGCGACCAGGCGCACCACGTACAGGCCGAGGCCCAGGTGCGGCGCGTCGCCGGGTGTCGCCTTGTCGCGCAGGCTCACCAACGAATCGAACAGGCGCCCCTGCATCGCCGCGGGCAGCGGCGGGCCCTGGTTCGACAGTTCGATGTCCGCGCCCTCGGCCGTGGGTCGCAGGGCGATGCGTAGCCAGCCCCCGGGCGGCGTGAACGACAGCGCGTTGTCGAAGAGCTTGTCGAGCGCCTGCGCGATCAACTCCGGCGAGACGTGCATGAAGACCGGCGCCGACGGCAACTCGGCCTCCAGGCGACGGTCGCCGGCTAGTCCGCGATACCCCTCGGCGCAGCCGCGCACGATGTCGGCCAGATCCACGTCTTCGGCCTCCGCCGAGGCGATGGCGCGCTCCATGCGGCTGGCTTCGCTCATCGCGCGGACCAGCGCACCCAGCCGTGCCACGCCATCGCGTGCGCGGGCCAGGTAAGGCTCCGCCTCGGCGGGCAGGCCGGCGTGGTCGAGGTTGTCCAGCGACGACTTCACGATCGCCAGCGGCGTGTTGAGCTCGTGCGAGAGCTTCGAGGCCAGCGTGCGCAGGTAATCGGTGTATCCGCCGACCACCTCGAACAGGCGCTCGAAGCTGCGCGCGAGATCGCCCAGTTCGTCGGTGGCGTCGGTCAACGGGAAGGGGCCGTCCAGGCGGCCATCGTTGTCCTGCGCGCGTTCCGCCGCGTTGCGCAGGCGGCGCAGGCGGAAGGTGAGCCGCGTGGCGAACAACAACAGCACGCCGCCGGCGATGAGCAGCACGGCGAAGCTGGTGAGCAGCAACCCGAACAAGGCGCGATTGGCCAGCAGCGGCACCGCGCGGCTGGGCTGTTCGAGCAGCACCACGCCATGCAGCGCGCCACGCATCTGGATCGGCATCGCCGCGGCGAGCACCACGCTGCCGCGCGCCTCGCCCGCGCGCCACGCCGTGGCCGGCTTGCCCTGCAGCGCTTCGCGCACCTCGGGCAGGTCGATGCGCGGGGCGTCTTCGGCCCATGCGCTTTCGTCGTCGAGGCGTGTCGCCAGCAATGAGCGGTACACCAGGGAGGCGAACCAGCCCGGTCGTTCCGTCGCGGGGAGATCGGGCAATTCGAGCTTGCCGCTTTGCGCCACCAGCCATGCGTCGGCCGAGAGCACGCGTACGCGCACGCCGTCCGGCGCCAGCCTCGCCACTTCCTGCGAGAGCGAGGGAGAGAAGTCCAGCAACGGCCGGTTCTCGGCGGTGAGCGGTTCGTTGTCGCCGTCGGCGACGACGTGCACGCCCAGGCCGAAACGGTCGAGGCGCAGGCCGCGCGGCAGGCGGAACTCCACGCGGAAACCGCTGCCGTCTTCCTGCCACTGCGCATTGATGCGGTCGGGCAGCACGCCTGCTTCCGCATCCAGTGCGATGGCGGTGGTGGGGCCGGGCGCGGCGCTGGCCATGAGGTAACGCTGCACGTCCTCGCCGCTGGCGATCGACACGATGAGGTGATCGGCGTTGAGGACGAGGCGGTCGCCGGCATCGGCGCGTCGACGGTGCGTGGCGCGCACGTCGACGTAGAAGTAGAGCCAGTGGTCGTCTTCGGCGAGCATCACGCGCGCGTTCTTGCCGAAGGTCTGGGCCCAGGGGCTGAGCGACGCCCAGTCGTCGGCGTAGCCATCGACGGTGATCGGCACCGGGGTGTGCTGGAGGTACCAGGCGGCACCGGCGGGCGGCAGCGGGGCGTCGACCACCACGAGGCTGCGTGCCATGGCGCGCGCGGAGGCGACGAGGGCCTGCGCCTGGCCTTCGCGCAGCAGCGTTTCCATCTGGCGCACGTAGAGCCACCCGGCGACGGGCAAGGCCAGGGTGCAGAGGGCGACGAGGAGGAGTTTCTGGCGGAGGGTCATGGGGAGAGCATCGCCGACAAGGTCGGCTCCCACCAGGTGGGTGGTGGATGAGCTGATTCGGCGATGTGTGTGGGAGCCGCTTCAGCGGCGATGGGGTGTATCACGGCGTCCAGCGATACCCCACGCCGTGCACCGTCTCGATGGCATCGAAATCCGGCGCCAGCGCCACGAACTTCTTGCGGATGCGCTTGATGTGCGAGGTGATCGTCGCGTCGTCCACCACCAGTTCCGCCTCGCGCATCAACTGGTCGCGGTTCTTCACGTGGCCGGGGAAGCGCACCAGCGTATGCACCATCCAGAATTCCGTGACCGTGAGCGGAATCTCGATGCCGTTCCACAGCACGCGCATGCGCTCCGATTCCAGTTTCAGCGGCCCGTGCTCGATCACCGTCTCGCTCGCGGCGGGCGCCTTCAACGACTCGATGCGGCGGAACAGCGCCGCGATGCGCGCGGCCAGCTGGTGCAGGCTGGTGTCCTTGGACAGGTAGTCGTCCGCACCCAGGCGCAGGCCCGAGATCACGTCGAAATCCGAATCGCGCGCGGTCAGGAAGATGATCGGCAACGTGGCCGACTTCGCGCGCAGTTCACGGCAGAGGTCGAAACCGCCCTCCGGCTCGTCGCCCAGGCCGATGTCGATGATGACCAGTTCCGGCAGGCGCATGGCGAAGGCCAGCGAGGCCTCCGCGCGCGAGCCATAGCCACGCGTTTCGTAGCCGAAGCGGTTCAGCGCCTCCACGTAGTTGGCGCGGATGAGCGGTTCGTCTTCGACGATGGCGATGCTGCGGGCCATGGGGCATTCCGTGGGAGTGTGGATCGGCGTGCGCAGCGTGCTATGGGGGCGCCCGCTCCGCAAGGGCGCGTGCGCGATTGCCCGCGTTTTGCCCCTTCTTGCGCCGGTGGCTAGCCGTAATGGGCGCCCGGCCGGGCGTGGACGGAATTATTCCACCCGGTGAAATGATGAAGTGTCGAACCAGGTGATTCTCATCAGGAGCGGGGTACCGCACTCTGGCCACGCGGTACGGGAATTGGCCCGGCCGGACTCTCTCAGGACACCGACATGAAGCTCTATCACCATCCCCTGTCAGGCCACTCGCACCGCGCACGGCTGTTCGTCTCCCTGTTGGGCCTCCCCCATGAACTGGTCGAAGTCGATCTCATGGCCGGTGCGCACAAGACCCCGGAGTACCTGAAGCTCAACCCGTTCGGCCAGGTGCCGCTGCTGGACGACGCGGGTGTCGTCGTCGCCGATTCCAACGCGATCCTGGTGTACCTGGCCAAGAAGGCCGGCCGCACCGACTGGCTGCCGGAAGATCCGGCGGGGGCCGCCGCGGTGCAACGCTGGTTGTCCGTGGCGGCCGGCGACGTCGCTTACGGTCCCGCCGCGGCACGACTCATCACGGTGTTCGGGGCGAAGTACGACGCCAATGAAGTGATCACCCGTGCCCATGTCCTCCTGAAGCGGCTGGAAGCACGGTTGTCGACGCAAGACTGGCTAGCCAGCGGGCACCCGACGATCGCCGATGTCGCCATCTACAGCTACGTCGCGCGGGCGCCGGAAGGCAACGTCGACCTCTCGGACTATCCCTCCGTCAACGCCTTCCTGCGCCGGATCGAGGATCTTCCCGGCTTCGTCCCCTTCGCCCGGAGCCCGGTCGGCCTCGCCGCCTGACCTCGCCTTCTCGCCCCAGCACAGGACATCGCCATGACCGCGTCACTGAAAAAGCTGCCGACATGGCACGAGGGCGAGACATTCCTCCAGGAGAAGGTAGGCGTCGCCGAACGGATGGCGGCAGTCGGTCAGCGCGTGGTGCGCGACTTCATGCCGGAGCAGCACCGCGAGTTCTACGAACAGTTGCCCTTCGTCGTGCTGGGCAGCGTCGATGCGCACGGTGATCCCTGGGCCACGCTCCTCGCAGGCATGCCGGGTTTCATGTCGTCGCCGAATCCCACGACGCTGGATATCGACCTCCGCCCCGACCCGAGCGACCCCGCGGCGGAAGGCGTGCGAGCGGGCGAGGCCATCGGCCTTCTGGGTATCGAGATGCATACGCGGCGCCGCAACCGCATGAATGGTTTCGTCGCCGCGCCAACGGCGGGGGCGGGGTTCCGGGTCGACGTCGACCAGAGCTTCGGAAACTGCCCCCGTTACATCCAGCTACGCGACGCCAGGTACGTGCGTGACCCTGCCCTGCCTTACACAGGCGCCGTGGAAGAGTCGACGCAACTGGATGCCGCGGCGCGCGACATGATCGAGGCGGCGGACACGTTCTTCGTCGCGACCTACGCCGACCGTGAGGACCGG
The DNA here is from genome assembly GCF_056755675.1 of Luteibacter sp. KNZ12-1A. NCBI lineage: Bacteria > Pseudomonadati > Pseudomonadota > Gammaproteobacteria > Lysobacterales > Rhodanobacteraceae > Luteibacter > Luteibacter sp. KNZ12-1A. The sequence goes on from NZ_JBPGXU010000063.1 coordinate 11,133, forward strand.
CGGCAGGTCGACGTGTCGCATCGCGGTGGCAAGGCGGGCTTCGTCCGCGTCGACGCGGACGGCATGCTCACCGTGCCCGACTTCAATGGCAACCTCTTCTTCTCGACGCTCGGCAACATCGTGCTCAACGGCAAGGCGGGGCTGGTCTTCGTCGACTACGAAAAAGGCGACATGCTGCAGATGACCGGCGATGCCGAGGTGATCCTCGACTCGCAGGAGATCGCCGCGTTCCAGGGCGCGGAGCGGCTGTGGACGTTCCGGCCCCGTCGTATCGTGCGCCGCACCGGTGCCTTGCCGCTGCGCTGGTCGCTCCGCAAGGATGGCTGGTCGCCCAGTTCACTCATGACCGGCGATTGGGACCAGGCGGACGCGCGTTTGCAGGCGGCCGCGCTCGCCACGCGCTGGCGTCCTTACAAGGTGACGCGGATCGTGGAGGAAAGCCCGTCGATCCGCTCGCTCCATCTGCAACCGGACGACGGCATGGGCCTCCTTTCCCATTCGGCCGGACAACACCTGCCCGTGCGCGTGATCGTGACAGGCACGGACAAGCCCGTCATCCGCACCTATACGCTGTCCGTCGCGCCATCGGACGGCGCGTACCGCATCAGCGTCAAACGTGACGGCGCGGTGTCGCGCCACCTGCACGACACCGTGAAGGTCGGCGACATCATCGAGGCACGCGCGCCCGATGGGGGCTTCACCATCGATCCCCACGAGGCGAGGCCGGCGGTGTTATTGGCGGGAGGCATCGGCATCACGCCGTTGCTCGCGATGCTCCGGCACATCGTCTACGAAGGTTTGCGCAAGCAACGGATGCGTCCGGTCTTCCTCATCCAGGCGGCGCACTCGAAGGCCGAAAGTCCATTCGACAAGGAGATAGCGACACTCGTCGAAGCCGCGCAAGGCGCGGTGAAATGGGTCCGCGTGCTGAGCGATACCAGCGGCGCCGAAGAAGGCACCGACTACGACGTGGCCGGACGCATCGACATGGCCCTGCTGACACGCGTGCTGCCATTCAACAACCACGATTTCTATCTCTGCGGACCGCCCGCCTTCACGCAATCGCTTTACGACGGCTTGCGCACGTTCGGCATCGATGACACGCGAATCCACGCGGAGGCGTTCGGTCCATCGTCGTTGAAGCGAGCGATGGATGCTGGCGCCACCGCACCCGTTCGTCCTCCGGTGTCGACCCAGCCGGTGCCTGTCGCCTTCATGGATTCACTGAAGGAAGCACGTTGGACGCCGGCATCCGGCAGCCTGCTGGAACTGGCGGAGGCGCGTGGCCTGGAGCCGGAATTCAGCTGCCGCGAAGGCACCTGCGGCACCTGCCGGACGAAACTGCTCAAGGGTGCCGTCACCTATATCAAGGAACCGACGGCGCACGTCGCCGACGACGAGGTGTTGATCTGCTGCGCGGTTCCCGCCGAGCGCGAAGGCGACGAGGAAAACCGCATCCAGCTCGCGCTCTGATGCTTCTGGCACGGGTGCTATCATCCCCGCGCAACGGCCGAGGGGAACGGATGGATCGCTGGCAAGCCATGCGCATCTTCGTAAAGGTGGCGGAGACGGAGAGCTTTTCCGAGTCCGCGCGCCAGCTGCGCATGAGTGCGCCAGCGGTGACCCGCGCGATCGCCGCGCTCGAAGAACTCATCGGCGCGCGCCTCTTCATACGCACGACGCGTTCGGTGAAGCTGACCGAACCGGGCAGTCGCTATCTCGACGATTGCCGCCGCATCCTGGCCGACATCGACGAGGCGGAAGCCGCCGCCGCGGGTTCGTATGCCACGCCCACGGGCACGCTCTCCATCACGGCGTCGTTGTTGTTCGGGCAGATGTACGTGCTGCCGGTCATGCACGAATACCTGGAGACCTATCCCACGGTGTCCGGCAGCCTCCTGTTCGTGGACCGGCCGGTGAACATCGTGGAGGAAGGCATCGACGTGGCGATTCGCATCGGCCACCTTCCGGACTCGGGGTTCTCCGCGATCCAGGTCGGCTCGGTGCGGCGCGTGGTCTGTGGATCGCCGGGCTACTTCGAACAGCATGGTGTTCCCGCCACCCCCGCCGATCTCAGGAATCATCGCATCGCCGTGTCGACCAGCGCATGGACGTCGCCGCACTGGCGCTTCGCGAACGATCAGCGGGTAACGATCGACGCCTGGCTCCAGTGCAACACCAACGATGCCGCGATCGCGACGGCCACGGCCGGCCTTGCCTTGACCCGGGTGCTTCACTATCAGGTCGGCCCTGCCCTGCTCGATGACCGTCTCCGGGTCGTGCTCGCCGACTACGAAGAGCCGCCGCTGCCGATCCACGTGCTTCATCCGGAAGGGCGCCATGCGCCGGCCAAGGTACGGGCCTTCGTCGACCTGGCCGTATCGCGCCTTCGCGGGAACCCGCTGCTTAACTGAGCGAGGGTTTCGTCCCTGCACGAAGTCTTTGCCCGCGATTTGCCATAAACGATCCGCGGATTGCCCCACCGGGGACGCTCCGCCCGCCGCGCATGCCCTTCAAATGGCCATGACGGCGCGCCACCCGGCGCCGGAGGAGACACCATGAAAACCAAGCCCGACGCCGACAACACCGAACTGGACCGCGACTTCGAGCCCCTGCGCGTCGCCCTCGCCTTGGGCGCGCTGGTCCTGGGCCTGCTGTTCGGCCTGCACTGACGGGAGACGCACGCATGGATCTCTTCGACGACTTCGTGGAACCGGCCATGGAAGGCCTTGGGGCGATCGGCACGCACGGAAGCGCGCCGATCGCCGGGCCGGCGGAACCCGACCCGAACTGGCACCCCGTGTGATCGATTGACCCTCCTTCACTCCCCCGGCCCGATGGCCCGGGGGAGCTTTTTCGTGCGTCCCGTCAGTCGGCCCGTGACTTGAGCGAGGCGACCTGGCCGATGGGCACCAGTTCCGCGTCGCCGACGAACACATGGCTGTCGTAGCCGTAGAAGTACATGGCCTTCTGCGTCTGCAACATGCGGCCGAGCGAGAAGCCGCTCTGCAGCGGTGCGCCTTCGACAAGGCCCGAGGCGCCATAGGGCACGGTCACGCCGTCGATGAACACGCTGCCGCCGAAGTTGGTGGCCCAGGCGATCTGCTGGTATTCGCGGTCGAAGCGGCGTTCGGCGCGCGGAGCGGCGACGTCGTCGGCGTAGGTGGCCTTCAGGTCCTTCCAATAGGCATTGGCCTGGGCCAGTTCCTCCGGCGTGACCTGCTTGTACGCGGAGATGAAGGTGGGCTCGTACGACGGATCGTGCCGTTCGGCGGCCAGCGCCAGCCAGGCGAGGCCCAGCGGACGGTTCTTTTCGGCATGGTCGCCATTGAAGTACATGACGCCGAGCGCGTATTGCGCGGGCTTGCTGGCCCATCGCGCGGCGTTTTTCAGGCTTTCGCGGGCCAGGCCGTCATGGCCACTCCAGTAGTTCCGGGCGGCCGAGCAGAAGTAATAGTCGCCGGGCAGGAAGCGCTCCAGGCCCCCGGGGCACGGCAGCAGCGACTTGGACACGACGCTTTGCTGGTCCGGCAGCGGCTGCGGGCGATCGCCCGCGGTGGCGGCGAGGGGCGCGGCGAGCGCCAGGGACAAGGCAACTACGGACAACGTCTTCATGAGCGCATCCTCCGGAAAGCCCCCCCGGGCGTACCAACGGTACTACGGTACTCCCTTTGTCGCCGTGAAACCTTGTTTAGACGGCTGGCCGCTTACTTGCCGTCGATGGCCGCATGCATCCGGCGGATCACGTCGGCGTAGTCCGGAGCGTTGAAGATGGCCGAACCCGCCACGAAGGTGTCCGCACCAGCCGCCGAGATCTGGCCGATATTGTCGGCATTGACGCCGCCATCCACCTCGAGGCGGATCTTCCGGCCGCTGGCGTCGATACGCTCACGCACATGGCGGATCTTGTCCAGCGCGCCCGGGATGAACTTCTGCCCGCCGAAACCGGGGTTCACCGACATGATCAGCACCATGTCGATCTTGTCCATCACGTAGTCGAGCCAGTTCAGCGGCGTGGCCGGGTTGAACACCAGGCCGGCCTCGCAGCCCTCGCCCTGGATCAGCTGGATGGTGCGGTCCACATGCTCGCTAGCCTCGGGATGGAAGCTGATGCTGCGCGCCCCGGCCTTGGCGAAATCGGGCACGATGCGGTCCACCGGCTTGACCATCAGGTGCACGTCGATGTGCTCGGTGATGCCATAGTCGCGCAGTGCCTTGAGCACCATCGGGCCGATGGTGAGGTTGGGCACGTAGTGGTTGTCCATCACGTCGAAGTGCACCCACTGCGCGCCGGCATCGAGGACCTTGCGCGTGTCCTCGCCCAGGCGGGCGAAGTCGGCCGAGAGGATGGACGGTGCGATGACGGGGGACTGCTTGGCCATGATGGGTACCGTGGTGTGACGGAAGTGGTCAGGGTATACGGTTGTCGCTAAAGCTGGCGTGGACGGGAGTGCTTTGTGTCGCTGCCGCGACATCGCCGACAAGTCGGCTCCCACCAGGCTACTCATCGCCGGCAGGTCGGCTTCCACCGGGCCGCTCATCGCCGGCAGGTCGGCTTCCACCGGTTAGGTGGCCCTACCGGAGTGCCGGCTCTTGTGGGAGCCGACTTGTCGGCGATGCTCTTACTTGAAGCCCCTCTCCGCCTTGATCCGCTCATACGCCGCGTTGATCTCGCTGGCCCGTGCCTCCGCACGCCGGCGCATGTCGTCCGGAAGGTCGCCCAGGCGATCGGGATGGTGCTCCGAGATCAGCTTGCGATAGGCACGCTTGATCGCACGGTCGTCGGCGTCGCGCTGGATGCCGAGGATCGCGTACGGGTCCGGCCCCTGCGTGTTCCGCTGCGGCGGCGTGTAGCCGCCACCGCCACCGTACGAGCGGCCACTGGCGCCGGCGTTCCAGGCGTAGCCCTTCATCGCCATGAGCGCCATCAGTTCCATGTCGCTGACGCGAAGGGCGAAAGCGAGCTGGCGCAGGATGGCCATCTTCTCCGGCGACGGGTTGCCCTCGGCGAGCACCGTCTCGATCACCACGTCGATCACCGGGAAGGCATGGTCGCGGCGGTGGCCGACCCATTGGCGCAATTCGTCGATGACGGCGGTGGCGTTGAATTCCGGCTGCTTGCCTTCGTTGAACGCATCGATGGCGACGCGCCGGGCTTCCTGGTCGAGGCCCATCCGCGCCATCAGGCGCTCGGCGATGGCGATTTCCTTCTCGGAAACGCGGCCGTCGGCCTTGGCCACGGCGCCGATCAGGGCGAACAAGGGGGCGACGTACCCGCCTTGCGTCGGCGTGCGGCGCCGTTGCTGCTGGCGGCTGGCGTCGAACATGAAGCCGAGCGCGCCGCCGACGAGGGCGCCGAGCAGGTTGTGCGTCAGCCACATGCCGAGCACGGCGCCGATGAGAGTGCCGGTGAAATTCATTGAACGGCCCTTGGAGGGTGCGGGGCGGCGGGATTCTGCGCGGAGAACCACTGCGCGAGCTGGTCGAGTTCGGCGTCGGAAAGCGGGCCGGTGGCGGCGCGCATCACGGGAATGTCGCGGCGGCCGTCGCGGTACTGGCGCAGGGCCTCGCGCAGGTAATCGAGCTTCTGGCCCGCGAGGTTGGGAGCGCCCGGGATCCGCGCCATGCCGTCTTCGCCATGACAGGCCGCGCACAGGCCCAGCCGCGCCGGCTTCGCGGGCGGCGCGGCAAGGACGGGGGCGGTGAAGGCCAGGGCTAATGCCGCGGTCGTGAGGATTCGCATGGCGAGGCAATGGGGGCGGTAACCTAAAATTCTAGCAGGCCGACCCGGCCACCACCGCTACAATGGGCGGATCGATCGCCTACCGGAGTCCCCGCCGTGCCGACCACCCTTTCGCAATCCGACCTGCCAGGCCTGGAGCTCATCCATCGCGGCAAGGTCCGCGACGTCTACGCCCTGCCCGGCAACCGCCTGCTGATGGTGGCGACCGACCGGCTGTCGGCCTTCGACGTGGTGCTGCCCGACCCGATCCCCGGCAAGGGCGAGATGCTCACGCAGATCTCCAACTTCTGGTTCGCCCGCACCGCGCACATCATTCCGAATCACCTCACGGGCGAGGATGTCGCCTCGGTGCTGCCCGCGGGCGTCGATCCGACGCTGTACGCGAAGCGCGCCGTGGTCACCAAGCGGCTGAAGCCGGTGCCGGTGGAAGCCATCGCGCGCGGCTACCTCATCGGCTCGGGCTGGAAGGATTACCAGGCCACCGGCGCCCTGTGCGGCATCACCCTGCCCCCGGGCCTGCAGCAGGCGCAGAAGCTGCCGGAGCCGATCTTCACGCCGTCGACCAAGGCCGCCGTGGGCGACCACGACGAGAACGTGAGCTTCGACGCCGTGGTGGCCGCCGTGGGCGAAGACCTCGCCAACGCCGTGCGCAAGGCCACGCTGGAGATCTACGCCTTCGCCGCCGCCTTCGCCGCGGAGCGCGGCATCATCGTCGCCGATACCAAGCTGGAGTTCGGCACGGACGAGAACGGCGTGCTGCACGTGATGGACGAGATGCTCACCCCCGATTCCTCGCGCTTCTGGCCCGCCGACGCGTACAGGGTCGGAATCAGCCCGCCCAGCTACGACAAGCAGTTCGTCCGCGACTATCTGGTGGACATCGGTTGGAACAAGTCGCCGCCCGCCCCGAAGGTGCCGGAAAACGTCATCGCCGGCACCGCCGCGAAGTACGCCGAGGCGCTCGACAAGCTGGCCGGCATCCGAGTGGACTAAGCTTCCCCCATCGAGGCATCACGGAGGGGAGCGCCATGCGCGACGCAGCCACCTGGTTCGGCAACTACAGCCGCGACCACCAGAACCCGACCAACCAGCTGATCCACTGGATCTGCGTGCCGGCGATCACCTGGACGGTGGTCGCGCTGGTCTGGCTGATCCCCGTCCCCGGTTGGCTGGGGCGGCCCGGGCTCTGGGCCGTGCTGGCGATGTTCCTGGCCTTCTGCTTCTACTACTACCGGCTTTCGCGAAAGATCGGCCTGGCCATGGCGGGCGCCTTCATCGTGCTGGCCCTGGTCACCGATACGATCTACCAGGCCATCGGGTCCACCGGCTTGCTGCGCCTGGCCATCGGCGTGTTCGTGGTGGCCTGGATCGGCCAGTTCATCGGCCACAAGATCGAAGGCCGCCGCCCCTCTTTCTTCACCGACATCCAGTACCTGCTGATCGGCCCCGCCTGGCTGATGAGCAAGGCCCTCGGCCGCTTCGGCGTGTCGTACTGACGGACACGCCGTGACCCAGTCCCTCCTGACCTTCCTCTCCGCCGCCATCTGGTGGGTGATCTATTCCAGCGCCGTCGCCGTCGTCCCCGCCCTCATCGTATGGCTCGCCCTGCGCTGGCTGGAGAAGACGCCCGTGGTCTTCAACCGGGCCTACATGGCCAGCCTGGTCTGGTCGCTCGCCGCCGTGTTGATGGGCGGCCTGGCGATCGCCGCGCAACACGGCCAGGCGCCGAGGCAATCGATCTTCGTGCTGCCATGGGTCCGCGCTTCGCTGGTGGCCGACATGCTGCTCGGGGCCTGGCTGATCTGGTGGCTGGTGCCCCGGGTCGACGCCCGCCGGGTGAAGCCGACCAGCGCGTGCATGGCCGTGGCCCTGGTGATGGTGGTAGCGATGGTGGTCGGAACGGCCATTCGTCGATAGAGACTTTCTATCGAAGCCATCCAGACGATCACTTGGACTCATGGCGCGGCGTCCCCATAATGAGATGCATTCCCATTGGAGGGTCCGGCCATGGCCAGAAAGATCAAATACGCCGCGACGCACTTCAGCATCGCGTTTTCCATGAGTTATGCGGTGAACCAGAACGTGGCGCTCAGCACGATCGTCGGCATCGCCGAGCCGATCGCCTTCGCCATGGGCCGGGGCGCCTCACGCGAGGCCCGACGCGGCCTTCCCCTAGCGCGCGCCGCCTGATCCACCGCCTGTGCGGGCGTTGGCATCGGTGACGGCGCGGGTAAACCCCTCGAACGGGATGTCGGTGATGCCGACCAGCCCGATATGTGCGTTCTCTCCGTCGAGGATGCGTCCGGTCACCGGCTGGTCCACGTACTGGAACCAGTGCGTTCCCACGATCACGCCCGACGCCACCGCGGCGTCGACGAAGCGCGCATAGGCCTTGCCGCGTTCCTCCTCGCTGGCGACCGCGGCGACGCCGTTGCCGAAGGGACCGCGATCCGCCGAGCCGAAGTGGAATTCCGTGATCAATACGGGCTTGTCCATCTTGCGGAAGGCGGCCACATCGAAGCCGTGCTCCGGCAGGTCGGTATAGGTGTTGATGCTGGTGACGTCGGCATGGGCCGCGCTGGCTTCTTCCACTTCCGGCGTTCGGACGGCCAGACGGCCGCCGAGGAACAGGTGGTGCGGGTCGGCTTGCTTCAAGGTCTGCGCGACGGTGCGGAAATACTGGTTCGCATAGAGTTTCAGGAAGGCGATGTAGTCGGCCGCGATCGCCGGGTGCGCTTCGTCGGGGTCCGGCGCCTTGAATCCCCTGGCGGCCACCTGTTCCCAGTTCGCCACCGGCACGCCCCAGGCTTTCGCGAACGCGGCGGCGTCGCCATGGGTCTTCTTCAGATACGCGAGGAAGGCCTGCTTCGCGGGACTTTCCGGCCCCTGCGCGAGGCTGCCCATGGCGAGCGCCCAGCGGCCCTGCGGCCCCCTTCCCGCCCATGAGAGTTCGTTGTCGGCGAAATAGCCCAGCAACCAGGGGTCATCGCGCACGCCCTTGGTCGCATGGGCGACTGCCGCTTCGGTGGCCTTGGCGAAACGCGGATCGAAAGGATCGGGCATGCGGCCCCAGTAGTCGAACCCGGTGCCCACGGTGTTGAAGTCGCCGTGGATCAGGATGGGCACCGTATAGGCGATGCGGCGATCGCCGGCGAAGGCCGGATCGCTCCAGTTGCCCAGGGTGTTGAACCGCCAGGCCTTGAGCCGGTCGACCGTGCGCTTGCGCCATGCGGATTCGTCTTTGTCGCCGCCGAGCGAACGCGCGACGTTGTTCGCATAGACATCCCACCAGCGCCCGTGATTCATGCCGTTGTCGCGCTGCGAGCCCTGGTCGCTACGGCTGTCGGCCGTGCCGCCGAACGGACCGTTGGCGGCACCGGGGTCCGTGAACATGAACTCGCGGCCTTGCACGTAAGTACGTCCGTCGGTGAGGTTCACGGCGTTGACGCCGAGCGAGAAGAACGCGTGGCCTTCGGGCGTCACCAGCCACCAACGGCCGCCTTGCTTCTGCGTGTGGAACCAGCCGGTGGCTTGCATCGCCGGGAGGTCGGTGCGGCCGCCGTATCGGTCGAGTCCTTTCGGTTCGATGACTTTCGGCGCGGCGTTGGTTCGGGCTTTCAGGTTCGCATCGCTGTCGATCTTCTCGGGCCAGTCGGCCCGCGTGTACTGGCCGTAGCGATCGACAATCGCCGTGTATTCGTGGCGCAAGTCGTCGTTACCGGCGACATCGTCGAGCTTGCCGAACAGCAAGGTCTGCGGGGCGCCGGGCTGGGGCATGGAGAGCGTGACCGAGGTGACGGCGTGCGCGTCGATCGCGCCCTCGACCGACGTGGCGACGATGTGGTCGTCGAACGGCATCGGCGGCCCTACCTGCATGCCGAATGCGCGAGGCGAGGTGGCTTGCAACGGTAATGACAGGGTCTGCGGCGGTCCAGGCGGCACGCCCACCGTGGCCGTGAGGTGCTTCGATGCCGAGGCCACGTCGATCGTGAGCGTGACCGGCCACGGCATGCCGTTCTGCACGCGCAAGCGCAGGGTGCCGTCGGCCGGCCACGACCATGTGCCCTTCGCAGGAGTGAGCACGAGCGACGGCTTCGCCGCCGGCTCGAACGTCACCGCCACCAGTTCCTCCCCTGCGCTCTTGCGCACGGTGGGATCGAGCACGGCGTCCTGCGCCGCGATGCGCACGGATGCGCCGGGATGGACGAGATCGACAGCTGCCGCGGCGGCTACGCTCGTCGTGAAAACAGTCGCGGTGGTCAGCATGAAAAGAATGATTGGACGCATAGCCACAATCTGCCACGCCAGACATGAATATGTCCTCATCCCGCTCGGTGGGAGCCGATCCTATCGGCGATAGCCAGGTCGCCGCACCACCCATCGCGGACAAGGTCCGCTCCCACCAAGCAGGGCCTCGCTCAAGCCACCGCCCGGCGGCGCCACAGGTAATACACCGGCACGCCGATGGCGATGATCACCAGGCTCATCCCCGCGTCCGCGGGCGCCGTCACCGCGGTGGCGGCGATCACGCAAAGCACCGTCGTGGTGAACACCAGCGGTAGCCACGGATAACCCGGCACCAGATAAGGCGACGGTTCCGACAGCAATTTCTTGCGATACCAGAAGATCGTCGCGATGCCGAACGCATGCGACAACCACTCACCCACGGTCGTGTAGTTGAGCAAGGCATTGAAGCTGCCCGAAAGGATCAACACGATCGCCCAGGCGCCGAGCGCCACCAGCGCGAATTGCGGCGCGCCCGTGCGCGCGTCGATGCGCGCGATGGGGCGGAAGAACATGCCGTCGGCGCTCATCACCTGTAGCACGCGCGCGCCGCCCGCGATGGCGATGCTGCAGTAGCCGAAGGTGGAACAGGCGATGCCGACGGCGATGATCGTGGCGCCGGATTCGCCGAACACGCGACGCATCAGGTCGGCGGCGGGCGCGGTGCTGGTGGCGAGACCGTCATGGCCCAGGCCCGCCATGTAGGCGATGTTCACCAACACATAGCAAACCACCACGCTGGCCATGCCGAGCCCCAGCGCACGAGGCAGCGTGCGTTGCGGATTGCGCACTTCGCCAGCCAGGTCGTTGAGGTAGTGGAAGCCGCCATACGCGAACATCGCCGGCAGCAGCGCGCCGATCACCGTGCTTGCCGGTACGTCGTGGGTCGGATCCGCGACGAAGGCCAGGCCGAGGTGTCCTCGGGCGAGGAACAGGCCGACCACGATCAGCAGCGCGACGGCGGCGAGCTTCAAGACGGTGAAGGTGTTCTGCACCCAGGCGCCGGCGCGGATACCGAACAGGTTCACCGCCACGATGAAGCTGATGGCACCGACCGCCAGCGGCTTCACCCATTCGTGCGGAAGGCCCATGGCGCGGCACGCGTAATCGGCGAAGGTGGTCGCCACCGCGGCGACGCTACCCGGGTAGTTGATCAGCGCCATCGTCCAGCCGAACAGGAAGGCGGGTAGCTGGCCGAATGCCTCACGCAGGTAGACGTAAGTACCGCCGGCTTGCGGACGCCTGGCACCGAGTTCGGCGTAGCAAAGCACCCCGGCGAGGGTGAGCAGGCCACCGAGCGTCCACAGCACGACCACCTCGGTGCCGGAGCTGGTCAACTGGGCGACGGTAGCCGGCGTGCGGAAGATGCCCGCGCCGATGACACCGCCAATGACGATCATCGCGGCATCCCAGATGCCGAGGCGACGGAGGTAATGAGCTGGCTGAGGGGCTGGCATCCGCCGACCATGCCATAACCGGCGATGCAGGGCGATATGGCCGTGGTCACGGGCCGGTTTGCGGGTCGGGGGCGTCGAGCAGGCTTTGCTGGAAGCCTGCTTTGCTGGAAGCCTGCTTTGGTGGAACCCTGCTTTGGTGGGGGGGG
>NZ_JBPGXU010000064.1:0-21861 GCF_056755675.1 Luteibacter sp. KNZ12-1A
CGTCAAGGCACCGCCCCGGTCCGACCTGGGCCGCCGCCCGCCGCATGCGCCGGTCGAACGCATCGTCAGCCTGTATGTCGTCTCCCGCGAGGGCAGCAAGTTCAACGGTTCCGACCTCGTCGTGGCCGCGGAAAAAGCGGGCCTCGAGTTCGGCGACATGGGCATCTACCATCGCCTGGTCGATGGCCATCCGGAACAGGGCCCTATCTTCAGCGTGGCCAATCTGGTCAAGCCGGGTAATTTCGACATGGCACGCATCGCGACGCTGCAAACACCGGGCCTGTCGTTCTTCATGGCCTTGCCAGGCCCGGTGTCGGCACTGGATGCATGGGACGCGATGCTGCCCACGGCGCAGCGCCTCGCCGAACTGCTCGACGGCCTGGTCCTGGACGAGGAACGCAACGCCCTCGGCCGCCAGCGCATCGCGCACATGCGCGACGAACTGCGTGGCTGGGACCGCGGCCACGAGGGCGAAGAGATCAAGTTCGGCCAATAGTCGTGTACACGCCGAAAGCCTTCCGCGAGGAACGCCTGCCAACGCTGCACGAGGCGATCCGCGAGATCGCCTTCGGCACGCTGGTGACGGCGGGCGAGGGTGGCATCGAGGCCTCGCACCTGCCTTTCGTGCTGGCATCGGACGAGGGGCCGCTGGGCACGCTCTACGCCCACGTGGCGAAAGGCAACGACCATGTCGCCCGGCACGCCGGGGAGGCCTTGTCGATCTTCGCCGGCCCACATGCGTATATCTCGCCGAACGGCTATCCAGGCAAGGCCACGCACCATCGCGAAGTGCCTACCTGGAACTACATCGCCATTCATGCCTACGGCGTGCCGGAGACATTCACCGACCCGGCCCGCCTTCGCGCCTTGCTGGTGCGCCTGACCAGTCAATCCGAGAAGGACGCGGCGCAGCCGCGGCCATGGCGGGTGGACGACGCGCCGGCCGATTACCTCGCGGGCATGCTCAACGGCATCGTCGGCATCCGCATCCCCCTCGATCGTGTCGAGGGCAAATGGAAGCTGGGCCAGAACCGCACCGCGGAAGACCGCCTCGGCGCGGCGGCCCTGCTCGCCGAACGGACCGGCGACGACGCACAAGCCATCGCGCGGGCCATGCGCTCGTTCGGAGCCTAGCGGGCCCGTTCCAGCCGGCCCGTCGTCCTTGCGACGTGCGTTCACACTGTCGCAACACCCCTCTGCGTCACTGTCGTGGCCTTCGCGTGCCCGGGTCATTGGCACGATGCATACATCCGGCCCGGCATGCTCGTCCCCATCCTGGAGGAACGCGAGTCACATGTCGGCCAGCCCGTGTGCGCCATTTCGCATCTATTACCTGCACCCGCTGCTGGCGGGGCCGCTGACCGCCTGGAACGCGTGGATCGAGCACGCGGCGGGGCTTGGATTCCGCCAACTGCTGATCGCACCGCCGTTCGAACCGTCGGCCTGTGGCGATGTCTTCGTGACACGCGACTTCGACCGGCTGCACCCCGCCCTCGGCGCGGACGGCGACGCGACGACGCGGCTGGCACAGATCGCCAAGGCGTGTCGTGCGCACGACCTCGAACTCTGGCTGGACCTTCCCCTCGACGAGCTCGCCGCGGACGCGCCCGTGCGCCAGGAACATCCGGAATGGTTTCGCGCGGTGGCCGCGCAGCACGGCACGCCCGACCCGCGCTGGACGCCGAGCGAAAGCGATAGCGCGCGCTGGCGGTTCAACGATCCCGACGTGGTCGATGCCGCCTGCCAGTGGTGGATAGACCGCTTGCGCCGCTGGACGGCCGCGGGTGTGTCGGGTTTTCGCCTGGTCCATCCGCAGCGCCTGCGCGCGACGGTGTGGAAGACACTGCTCGATGCCGTGCGGGCGGATGCGCCCCGGACGGCGTTCCTGGCGTGGACACCGGGGCTGACGCCGGAGGAAGTGGCTGCCTTGCGTGGCGCCGGCTTCGATGCCGTGGTCTCGTCGGCCAGCTGGTGGGACTTCCGTTCATCGTGGTTCGTGGAGGAGGCCGAACGCCTCGAAGCGTTAGCGCCCGTCCTTGCCTGCACCGAGGCGCCGTTCTCGACGCGGTTAGGTGACGCACTGGGTGAGGAGAACCAGCTCGATCATGCCTATCGTCGCGCCATCGCCTTCAGCGCCACGTCGCCGGCCGGATGGATGATGCCGCTCGGGTTCGAGTACGCCGAGCACGACGCACTGGACCCCCGTCGCGGTAACCCGGTGACGCCTGCGGCGCTGGCCAGGGACGCGGTGCTGGATGCCACGGAAGCGGTGAAGGCGGCGAACGAGTCGGTGGGTGAACGCATGCCGGGGCCGCCGCTGGTCCGGACGACCCATGGCGTGGCAATGTTCCTCACCGTCGATGGTGCGGACCCGCGCACCGCTGGACGCGCCACCCTGACGCTGGTGAACGCCTCGCTGGATCGCGAGGTGGCACTGGGCGCGGCGGAGGCATTGGCCGGCGCGGCGGCCCATTTCGCTCCCTGGACCACATCCGACGGCCGCAAGATCTTCGACCAGGGCGACGGGGTGATCCTGGAGCCGGGCGCCGTGCTGACCTTGCAGGGCACGCAGGCGGTGCCGGCGAAGCGAAAGCTCGGGGTCCTGGCCCAGAAGGAATTCCTGCAGGCATCCACCCGCGCGCCTCGGGTCGTCATCGAGGCGGTGACGCCGACGGTGGATGGGGGGCGGTTTCCCGCCAAGTGCATCGTCGGCCAGCCGGTCGCGGTCACGGCGGACATCTTCATGGATGGTCACGACGTGCTTGCCGCACGGTTGCGATATCGCGCGCAGGACGAAAAGAGCTGGCGCGAAACGACGATGGCCTTCGTCGACAACGACATCCATGCCGCCAGTTTCACGCCGACGCGCATCGGTCGCCATGAATTCCAGATCGAGGCGTGGCGCGACCCGTTCGCGACCTACCGGCATGAAATCGAGTTGAAGCACGCTGCGAACGTGCCCATCGCCCTGGAACTGGAGGAGGGCAGGTTGCTGGTGGAAGCGCGTGCGAAGGATGCCGCCGGCCCGAAGGCGAAGGCCTTGCGCAACCTCGCCGCGGCCCTGGCCAAGGCCGAAGGCGACGATCGCCTGGAAATCCTGCTCGCCGACAGCACGCTGGAGTTGATGAGCGCGACCGATCCGCGCGAGCGGTCGACCGTGGCGGGGTCGTACCTGCTCGAGGTGGACCGGCGCGAAGCCGGGTTCGCGAGCTGGTACGAGCTGTTCCCGCGTTCCATGACCGAAGCCAAGGAAAAGCACGGTACGTTCCGCGGCACGATCGCGCGCCTTCCGGCGATCCGCGACATGGGCTTCGACGTGCTGTATTTCCCGCCGATCCATCCCATCGGCACGGCGTTCCGCAAGGGGCCGAACAACACGCTCAGCCCGGGTCCCGGTGATCCGGGCAGCCCCTACGCGATCGGCTCCCCGGAAGGCGGCCATACCGCGATCCACCCGCAGCTGGGAACCATCGAGGACTTCCGCGCACTGCGCGACGCCGCCCACGCGCACGGGCTGGAACTGGCCCTGGACTTCGCGATCCAGTGCTCGCCCGACCATCCATGGTTGAAGGAGCACCCCGAGTGGTTCGACTGGCGCCCCGACGGCAGCATCAAGTACGCGGAAAACCCGCCGAAGAAATACCAGGACATCGTCAATGTCGACTTCTACGTCGATGGCGCGGTTCCATCGCTCTGGCAGGCGTTGTGCGACGTCGTGCTGTTCTGGGCCGCGGAGGGCGTGCGCACGTTCCGCGTCGACAACCCGCACACGAAGCCCTTTCCCTTCTGGGAATGGATGATCGCGCGGGTTCGCGCGAAGTATCCCGACGTGCTGTTCCTTTCCGAGGCCTTCACGCGTCCCAAGCCGATGTATCGCCTGGCCAAGGTCGGTTTCAGCCAGTCGTACACCTATTTCACGTGGCGCGATTCCAAGCAGGAATTCATCGATTACCTGACCGAATTGACCACCACGCCGCCGAAGGATTTCTTCCGGCCGAACTTCTTCGTCAACACGCCGGACATCAACCCATATTTCCTGCAGACCTCCGGACGCCCGGGGTTCCTGATCCGCGCCGCGCTGGCGACGACGTTGTCGGGATTGTGGGGCATGTACTCCGGTTTCGAGATCTGCGAATCCGCGCCGATTCCCGGGAAAGAGGAATACCTCGATTCGGAGAAGTACGAGATACGGGTCCGTGATTTCGATGCGCCAGGCAACATCGTGGCCGAGATCACCCGGCTGAACCGGATCAGGCGTGCGCATCCGGCCTTGCAGACCCACCTGGGCGTGCGCTTCCTGCCGGCGAACAACGACCAGGTGCTGTTCTTCGAGAAACGTGCCGGCGACGACCTCATCCTCGTCGCGATCAGCATGGACCCGCACAACGCCCAGGCGGCCGACCTGAGCCTTCCGCTCGGCGACTGGGGGCTATCGGCGGATGCTCCGCTCGACATCCACGACCTTCTGCACGACCAATCCACCACCTGGCGCGGGTCCACGCAGCACGTATGGCTCGGCCTCGGCCAGCCCTACGCGGTGTGGCACGTGCGGCTTCCGGGAGTCTGATCCATGGCAATGCGCGGCAAGGGAAAGAAGCAGGCGGTCGCTCCCGATTTCTCCAGCGATCCGCTCTGGTACAAGGACGCGATCATCTACCAGGTGCACGTGAAGTCGTTCTTCGACGCCAACGACGATGGCGTGGGCGATTTCCAGGGCCTGATCGAGAAGCTCGACTACATCGCCGAGCTGGGCGTGAACACGCTGTGGCTGCTGCCGTTCTATCCGAGCCCGCGGCGGGACGACGGTTACGACATCTCCGAATACAAGGCGGTCCATCCCGACTACGGCAAGTTGTCCGACGCCCGGCGTTTCATCGCCGAAGCCCACGCGCGGGGATTGCGCGTGATCACCGAGTTGGTGATCAATCACACCTCGGACCAGCACCCGTGGTTCCAGCGCGCGCGCAAGGCGAAGAAAGGTTCCGCCGCGCGGGATTTCTACGTCTGGTCGGACACCGACCAGGCCTACGACGGCACGCGCATCATCTTCATCGATACCGAGAAATCGAACTGGACATGGGACCCGGTGGCCGGCCAGTACTTCTGGCACCGCTTCTTCTCGCACCAGCCGGACCTGAATTTCGACAACCCGGCAGTGCTCAAGGCGGTGCTCGACGTGATGCGCTTCTGGCTGGACCTGGGCGTGGACGGATTGCGCCTGGATGCGGTGCCGTACCTGATCGAGCGCGAGGGCACCAATAACGAGAACCTGCCCGAGACGCACGCGATCCTCAAGCTGATACGCGCCGAGATCGACCAGCACTATCCGGACCGCATGCTCCTGGCCGAGGCCAACCAGTGGCCCGAGGACACCCAGGACTACTTCGGCAACGGCGACGAATGCCACATGGCTTTCCATTTCCCGCTGATGCCGCGCATGTACATGGCGATCGCCCGCGAGGACCGCTTCCCGATCACGGACATCATGCGGCAGACCCCGGCGATCCCGGATAACTGCCAGTGGGCGATCTTCCTGCGCAACCATGACGAGCTGACCCTCGAGATGGTGACCGACAACGAGCGCGATTACCTCTGGCAAACCTACGCCGCGGATCGCCGCGCGCGCATTAACCTGGGCATTCGCCGCCGCCTCGCGCCCTTGCTCGAACGCGACCGCCGCCGTATCGAACTGATGAACGCGCTGCTGTTGTCGATGCCTGGAACGCCGGTGCTGTATTACGGCGACGAGATCGGCATGGGTGACAACATCCACCTCGGCGATCGCGACGGCGTGCGCACGCCGATGCAATGGTCGGTGGATCGCAACGGCGGATTCTCGCGCGCCGATCCGGCGAGCCTGGTCCTTCCGCCGATCATGGACCCGTTGTACGGATTCCAGGCCATCAACGTGGAAGCGCAGGCGCGCGATCCGCACTCCCTGCTCAACTGGACACGTCGCATGCTCGCCGTGCGCAAGCGCTACAAGGCGTTCGGACGTGGCAGCCTGAAATTCCTCTACCCCGGCAACCGCAAGGTGCTGGCCTACCTGCGCGAGTACGAGGGTGAGCACGTGCTGTGCGTGGCGAACATGTCGCGCTCGTTGCAGGCGGTGGAACTGGACCTCGCCACGTTCGACGGGCAGGTGCCCATCGAGATCATGGGCGGTTCCTCGTTCCCGCCGGTGGGACAGCTGCCGTACCTGCTCACCGTGCCGCCGTACGGTTTCTATGCGTTCCAGATTTGTCCGAACGCGCAGATGCCGGTGTGGCACGAGGTACCAGCCGAACCGATGCCCGACTACGAGACGCTCGTGCTGCGCGGCGCCCTCGTCGAAGGGCCGGTGATGGCTCATCACCGCGGCGTGATCGAGAAACAGGTGCTGCCGAACTACCTCGCCGTGCGCCGGTGGTTCGCGGCCAAGGATCGCGGCATCGAATCGGTGAAGATCCTCTACGGCGCCGCCTGGCCCGACCGTGGCGACGACCTCATCCTCACCGAGGTGGAAGCCACGCTGTCGGACGGGGGCAAGGAGCGCTACAGCCTGCCGGTGGGCATCGTCTGGGAAGACGAGAATCCGACCGCGCGGGCGCAACAACTGGCCCTGGCACGCGTCCGCCGTGGGCGCCGGATCGGCCTGCTCACCGACGGTTTCGCGCTGGAGGCGTTCGCCAGCGGCCTCCTCATCGGCTTGCGCAACGGCGTGGAGCTGGCGACGCAAGGGGGTGTCGTGCGCTTCGAGCCCACCATCGCCTTTGCGGGCATCGCGTTCGACGCGACGATCGAGAATCGCTGGATTGCCACCGAGCAATCGAACAGTTCGATGATCCTGCACGATGCCGGGGTGGTGAAGCTGTTCCGGCGTACCTCGGCCGGCGTCAATCCCGAAGTGGAAATGAGCCGCTTCCTCACCGAGAACGGCTACGCGAATACCGCGCCGCTGCTGGGCGAGGTGGTGCGCCTGGGTGACCATGGCGAGCGGACCACGCTCGCGGTCCTGCAGGGTTTCCTGCGTAACCAGGGCGATGCGTGGGCGTGGACGCTGGATTACCTGCGCCGCAGCTACGACGAATTCAGCCATTCCGGCGAGGAGGACCGCAAGGCGGAGATCGAGGGCGGCTACGACGCGTTCGCGACGGCCGTCGGTACACGGCTGGCTGAACTGCATGCGTTGCTGGCGAAGCCGAGCGAACTCCCGGCATTCTCGCCGGAGCCGGTGGGCGAGGCCATGGTGCGAGCCTGGCGTGAAAGCGTGCGCGGCCAGGTCGAGCGCGCGTTGCTGTCGGTGGATGCGGAGGCGGAACTGCCACCCGCCCTGGCCGCCGACGTGGACGCACTGCGCGGCCTCGCGCGCGCGCTGGACGAGCGCGTCGGCATGCTGGCGGCGGCCGGGCAGGGCGCGCTGGCCACGCGCACCCATGGCGATTTCCACCTGGGCCAGGTGCTGGTCGTGCAGGACGATGCCTACATCATCGATTTCGAAGGCGAGCCGGCACGTACGCTCGACGAGCGTCGCAGCAAGAGTTCGCCGCTGCGGGATGTCGCCGGCTTCCTTCGCTCGCTCGACTACGCCGCGGCGATGGCACGGCGCGGCGAAGACGGCCTGGCGCCGGTCGAGGACGAAGGATTCGGCGACTACCTGGCCCGCTTCCGCGAGCGCTCGGCGAAGGTATTCCTCGGCGCGTACCGCAGCGTGCTCGATGCCGCGCCCGTGCGCTGGATCGCGCCCGGGGCGCTGGCGCCCGTGCTCGAACTCTTCATCATCGAGAAGGCGGCCTATGAGGTCGTCTACGAGGCGGCGAACCGCCCGGGATGGCTCGACGTACCGTTGCGTGGATTGCTGCAGATCGCGCGTGGCGGGATGGCGAACGAACTGAAGGAGGATACGTGACCGATCCCCGCACCTACGGCCTGGCCGATCCCGCCGCGATCGATGCGCTGGTCGAAGGCCGGCACGGCGATCCGTTCGCGTTGCTCGGTCCGCACGCGGTGAACGGACGCCGCGTGGTTCGCACCTTGCAACCCGGTGCCCGGGGCGTCGAATTGATCGATGCCGGGGGACGCGTGATCGCCGAACTGGCGCGGGTTCATCCGGGGGGACTGTTCGCGGGGTTCGTCGAGGCTCCCGCGTACCGGCTGCGGGTGCATTGGCCGGCGGCCACGCAGGATACCCACGATCCCTACGCCTTCGGCACCCTGCTGGGCGAGGACGACCTTCGCAGGCTTTCCGACGGCAGCCACATCGAGTTGTTCCGTTGCCTGGGCGCCCATCCGGTCACCATCGATGGCGTGCACGGGGTGCGCTTCGCGGTGTGGGCACCGAATGCGAAGCGTGTCAGCGTCGTGGGCGACTTCGACAGCTGGGACGGGCGCCGTCACCCGATGCGCAAGCGCGTGCCGGCCGGCGTCTGGGAACTGTTCGTACCGGGCCTGCTCGCGGGGGCTCGCTACAAATACGAGATATGGGGCGCGGACGGCTCGTTGACCCAACGCGCCGACCCGGTGGCGCTGGCCGCCGAATTGCCGCCCGCGACGGCTTCGATCGTGGCCGATCCCACGGCCTTCCACTGGACCGACGACGCCTGGTTGCGCCGGCGCGGAGCGCTGCATCACGCAGGCTCGCCGCTGAGCATCTACGAGTTGCACGCCGGGTCGTGGCTGCGTGGAAGGGATGGCCGCGAGCTGCATTGGGACGAACTCGGCGAACGCCTGATCCCTTACGTCGCCGGGATGGGCTTTTCGCATATCGAGTTGCTGCCGGTCTCCGAGCATCCGTTCGGTGGCTCGTGGGGTTACCAGCCGCTGGGGCAGTTCGCGCCGACCTCGCGCTTCGGTACCCCCGACGCGTTCGCACGTTTCGTCGATCGCTGCCACGAGGCAGGCATCGGCGTGATCGTCGATTGGGTGCCGGCGCATTTCCCGACGGACATCCATGGCCTGGCGCACTTCGACGGCACGCCGTTGTATGAACATGCCGATCCGCGCGAAGGTTTCCACCAGGACTGGAATACGCTGATCTTCAACCTCGGCCGTAACGAGGTATCGGTCTTCCTCGTCGCCAGTGCGCTGGCATGGCTCGAACGCTTCCATGTCGATGGCCTGCGCGTGGATGCGGTGGCGTCCATGCTCTACCGCGACTACTCGCGCAAGCAGGGCGAATGGGTGCCGAACATGTACGGCGGCCGCGAGAACCTGGAATCCATCGCCTTCCTGCGCCGTGTCAACCAGCTGGTGGCGGAGCGCCATCCGGATTGCATGACCATCGCCGAGGAATCCACGGCGTGGCCCGGCGTGACCCAGCCGGTGGAGCAGGGTGGCCTGGGCTTCACCTTCAAGTGGAACATGGGCTGGATGCACGATTCGCTGGAGTACATGTCGCGCGATCCGATCCACCGGCGCTGGCACCACGGCGAGATGACGTTCAGCATGGTTTACGCGTATTCGGAGAAGTTCGTGCTGCCGCTGTCCCACGACGAGGTGGTGCACGGCAAGCGCTCCTTGCTCGGCCGCATGCCCGGTGACGAGTGGCAGCGCTTTGCGAACCTTCGCGCGTACTACGGTTTCATGTGGGGACATCCCGGCAAGAAGTTGTTGTTCACCGGTGGCGAGATCGCCCAACCCCACGAGTGGAACCACGATGCCCAGATCGCCTGGGACCTGCTCGACCATCCCCTGCACCTGGGCGTGCAGAAGCTCGTGCGCGACTTGAACCTCCTGTACGCCGCGACACCCGCCCTGCATGCGTGGGACACGGATCCGCGCGGGTTCCGCTGGGTGATCGGCGACGACGCCGCGCAGAGCGTCTTTGCCTGGCTGCGCCTGGCCGAGGGGGCGCGTCCCGCCCTGGTGGTCAGCAACATGACGCCAACGCCTCGCCACGGCTTCCGCATCGGCGTGCCCGAAGGAGGACGCTGGCGCGAAGCGATCAATTCCGATGCGGCGGATTACGGCGGATCCGGCGTGGGCAACGAAGGCGAACGACACGCGCAAGACGTTCCTTCGCATGGCTTCGACCGCTCGCTGGTGGTCAGCCTGCCGCCCCTATCCACGGTCATCTTCGTGGCCGACTGACGAGGAATCCGATGCCCGCCCTTCCCGAACGCATGCAGCCTGGTATGCCGTACCCGCTCGGTGCCACCTGTGACGGCATGGGAACCAACTTCGCCGTGTTCTCCGCCCACGCCGAGCGTATCGAACTGTGCCTTTTCGATCCGTCGGGCAAGCGGGAAATCGCACGCTACGAACTGCCCGAATGTACCGACGAGATCTGGCACGGCTATCTGCCGCGCGTCCGCGGCGGCACGTTGTACGGCTTCCGCGCCCATGGCCCTTATGCTCCCGAGGAAGGGCATCGTTTCAATCCCAACAAGCTGCTGCTCGATCCCTATGCGCGCTTGCTGCACGGGCAGGTGCGATGGTCGGATGCCCTGCATGGCTACCGGGTGTCTTCGCCGCGCGCCGACCTCTCGTTCGACCGGCGCGACAGCGCCGCGGCGATGCCCAAGGCCGTGGTCGTCGACGAACCGATGCACTGGACCCAGGGCAACCGGCCGCATACGCCGTGGAACGAGACGGTGATCTACGAGACCCACCTGAAGGGTTTCACGCGCACCTTGAAGCGCATCCGCCAGCATGAACGCGGTACCTTCATCGCGCTGGCCGATCCCTATGTGATCGACTACCTGGTGAAGCTGGGCGTCACCGCCGTGGAACTCCTTCCCGTGCATGCCTTCCTGCAGGACCGGCGCCTCACGGAGATGAAGCTGCGCAACTATTGGGGCTACAACACGCTGGCCTTCTTCGCTCCCGAACCCGCCTATCTCGCCGAGGGCGCGCTGAACGAGATTCGCGCGGCGGTGCAGGCGCTGCACGCGGCCGGCATCGAAGTGATCCTCGACGTGGTCTACAACCACACCTGCGAGGGTAGCGAGCTGGGTACCACCATGTCGTTCCGGGGCCTGGACAACAAGAGCTATTACCGGCTGATGCCGGACAACCCGCGCTATTGCATCAACGACACCGGCACGGGAAACACGGTGAACACCGCGCATCCGCGGGTGCTCCAGCTGGTGATGGACTCCTTGCGCTATTGGGTGCAGACCTTCCATGTGGACGGCTTTCGCTTCGATCTCGGGGTGAGCCTCGGACGCGAGGAACACGGCTTCGATCCCTGTTGCGGATTGTTCGACGCCATGCGCCAGGACCCGGTGCTGGCGAACGTGAAGCTGATTTCCGAGCCGTGGGACATCGGCCCCGGCGGTTACCAGCTGGGCAATCATCCCGCGGGTTTCGCGGAGTGGAACGGCCAGTTCCGCGACGACGTGCGCAAGTTCTGGAAGGGCGATTCCAACATGCGCGGCGTGCTTGCCGGGCGCCTGCAAGCCTCCGGTGAACTGTTCGACCATCATCGGCGCAAGCCCTGGGCGTCGGTGAATTTCCTCACCGCGCACGACGGGTTCACGCTGGAAGACCTGGTCAGCTACAACGACAAGCACAACGAAGCCAACGGCGAGGACAACCGCGACGGCGGCAACGACAACGAAAGCTACAACTACGGCGTGGAAGGGCCGACGGACGATCCCGGCATCCGTACCGCGCGCGACCGGGTGAAGCGCGCCATGC
This sequence comes from Luteibacter sp. KNZ12-1A, assembly GCF_056755675.1. Lineage (NCBI taxonomy): Bacteria > Pseudomonadati > Pseudomonadota > Gammaproteobacteria > Lysobacterales > Rhodanobacteraceae > Luteibacter > Luteibacter sp. KNZ12-1A. Next base: position 11,620 of record NZ_JBPGXU010000064.1, read on the forward strand.
TGTCCACGCTGTTCTTCTCGCACGGCACGCCCATGCTCCTGGGCGGCGACGAGTTCGGCCGCACGCAGCAGGGCAACAACAACGCGTACTGCCAGGACAACGAACTGTCGTGGTACGACTGGAAGCTGGCCACGGACGAACGGGGCAGGGAGCTTACCGACTTCGTCGCGCGCCTGGTCCGTCTTCGTGAGAAGCATCCGACGCTGCGGGCCGCGCATTTCCTGCGCGGAGACACCGAAGTGGCGCCGGGCATGCGCGAGGTGGCGTGGTTCGACGAAAGCGGCACGGAAATGACCCAGGAGACCTGGGGCTACACGGAGGGCCGCCTGCTGGCGTTGCGCCGCGCTCAGGCATACGGGGAAAAGCGCGCCGACGTGACCCTGGTGCTGATCAACGCCACGCCCGAGAAGCACGTGTTCCACCTTCCCCAGCCGGCCGTGAACTGGCGGATGAGCTGCAACAGCGCCATGCCGTCCGCGCCTGAAACGCCCTGGAGCGAGCCGTCGGTCGAGGTGGAAGGACGCAGCGTGATCCTCCTGACCGCGTCGGCGAGGACGGAGCCGGCATGAGCGATACCTTCGTCCACCCGATGCCGTATGGCGCGAGGCACCTGGGCGATGGCCGCACCCGTTTCCGGCTCTGGGCTCCCGACGTGGACGCGGTGTCGATCGAATGCGACGACGGCCACGTCTCGCCGATGCGCGCGCTGGACGACGGCTGGTTCGAATGCGTGTGTCCCGCCGAGGTGGGTTCCGGTTATCGCTTTCGCATCGACGACGACCTGGCGGTGCCCGATCCCGCCTCGCGCCGGCAGGTCGGTGGCGACGTGCACGGTTTCAGCATGGTCACCGACCCCGCCGCGTATGCGTGGCGGCACGCCGGTTGGCGCGGCCGGCCCTGGCACGAAACCGTGATCTACGAGTTGCACGTGGGTGCGCTCGGCGGGTTCCGTGGCGTGGAGATGGTCTTGCCGCACCTCGCCTCGCTGGGCATCACCGCCGTCCAACTGATGCCCATCGCCGAGTTCGCGGGTGAACGCAACTGGGGTTATGACGGCGTACTGCCGTTCGCCCCGGCGGATGCCTATGGGTCGCCCGACGACCTGAAGTCATTGGTCGACGCGGCGCATGGACTCGGGTTGATGATCTTCCTCGACGTGGTCTACAACCACTTCGGACCGGAGGGCAATTACCTCGGCGCGTATGCGTCGCCGTTCTTCGACGAATCGGCGCATACGCCGTGGGGCGCGGCCATCGGCGTGGCGACGCCGCAGGTGGGCGATTACTTCGTGCACAACGCGCTGTACTGGCTGCGGGAGTTCCGTTTCGACGGCCTGCGCTTCGATGCGGTGCACGCGATCGGCAATGCCGGCTGGCTGGTGACGCTGGCGGATCGCGTGCACGCCGCCGTGGAACCGGGACGCCATGTGCACCTCATTCTCGAGAACGAAGCCAACCAGGCCAACCTGCTCGGACGCGGCCGGTTCGACGCGCAATGGAACGACGATTTCCACAATGCGCTGCACGTGCTGCTCACCGGGGAGGGGGAGGGCTATTACGCGCACTACCACCCGCCGATGGACAAGCTGCTGCGCTGCCTTCGCGAAGGCTTCGCCTTTCAGGGCGAACCGATGGGCGGTCGCCGTCGTGGAGAGCCCAGCGCCCACCTGCCGCCATCGCGATTCGTGAACTTCCTGCAGAACCACGACCAGGTGGGCAATCGCGCGCTCGGGGACAGGTTGAGCACGCTCGTTTCCCCGGAAACGCTCGAGGCCGCTCTCGCGCTGCTCCTGCTGTCGCCTTTCGTACCCCTGCTGTTCATGGGCGAGGAATGGGCCAGCCGGACGCCGTTCCTGTTCTTCACCGACTTTCCCGATGAGGACTTGCGCGCGGCGGTGCGCGATGGCCGGCGCAAGGAGTTCGACGCCTTCACCGGATTCTCCGGCGAGGACATTCCCGATCCCAATGAATACGCCACGTTTACCGCCTCCATTCCCGCGAGGGATCGCGAACGCGGCGAACTGCGCCGGACGCTCGTTCGTGAGTTGATCGCGGCGCGGCAAAAGCACGTTTCCCCGCATATCGGGCAGGCGCGCAGCCTCGGGGCTGAAGCGGTGGGCGAGCGCGCCTTCGTGGCGTCCTGGTCGTTGGGCGGGTCGTCGCTCACGTTGTTCGTCAATTTCGCCGACATCGACGTCACCCTCGTGAAGCCACCATCGCCGTCTGCGGCCTGGTTGCATGGCGATGCCGCCGATGTCGCTTCCGTTTCGCGCGGGCTGCTTCCCGCCCGCCGCACGCTTGCCTGTCTGGAGTCCTGATTCGTGAACGAGCCCCTCGACGATCGCCTCGCGTTATTGGCCGAACAGGCCGGGATCGACGTGAACTGGCGCGATGCACTCGACCGGCCGCAATCGACCCCGGCGCGCACGGTGCGGGCCGTCCTGCAGGCCCTGGGGCTGCCGGCGGACAACGCGGACGACGTCGAGGCGAGCTTGCGGCGCATCGAGGAAGAACGCACTGGACGGCAGCCGCCGAGGCTGCTGACCGCCGACGCGGGGGGGCGGGTCGAGCTGCCGGCGGCGGCACGCGGCCGGTCGTGGAAGATCGTGACGGACGAAGGCGGGCGGGTCAGCGAGGGCGCATTGCCTTCCGGCGAACGGCTCGTCGACGCACCGGTCGTGCCGGGTTACTACACTTTGTTGATCGACGAGGAGCCGGTCACGCTCGCCGTCGCGCCACCGCGCGCATTCGGCATCGGTGACATCGCCTCCGCCCATCGGCCTTGGGGCATCGCCGTGCAGATGTCCAGCCTGCGCCGTCCCGGCGATGGCGGCATCGGCGATTTCACCGCGCTGGAACTGTGTGCGAAGGCCGCCGCGGAGAAGGGCGCGGACGCGCTGGCGATCAGTCCGCTGCACGCGTTGTTCGCGGCGGCCCCCGAACGCTACAGCCCGTATGCGCCGTCGAGCCGCCTGTTCCTCAACGGCCTGTATATCGACCCGGTGCGGACCAGTGGCGAGCAGACCGTGCGCGCGGTGATCGACACGCACAACCTGCGCCAGGAGCTGGCCGAACTCGAATGGCTCGAGTTGATCGACTGGCCGCGCGCCGCGCGTGCGCGGATGACGATCCTCCGTTCCGTGTTCGAGTGGGCCTCGGTGGATATCGCGCACTCGGAGCGGTTCGCCGCGTTCCGGCGCGAGCAAGGCGAACCGCTCGAACGCCACGCGCGTTTCGAGGCATTGCATGCCGACTTCACCGCGCACGGGCGCGCGGGCGGATGGCAGGGCTGGCCGGAGGCGTTCCATGATCCGGCGGGCCTCGAGGTGGCGGCGTTCGCCCGCGAACACGCGCGTGAGGTCTCGTTCCACGCCTGGTTGCAATGGCTTGCCATGCAGGGCCTGGAAGGCGCACAGAAAGCCGCGCGCGACGCGGGCATGGCGATCGGCCTGGTGGCGGATCTCGCCGTGGGTGCCGACGCGGGTGGCAGCCATGCCTGGGCACACCAGAGGGAGGTGCTCGACGGCCTGTCCGTGGGTGCGCCGCCGGATGCGCTCAACCGGCTGGGCCAGGACTGGGGGCTCACCACGTTCTCGCCGCGAGGCTTGCGCGAGACCGGTTTCAAGGGATTCATCGGCATGCTGCGCGCCGCGCTGGCGCATGCCGGTGGCGTGCGCATCGACCACGTGTTGGGATTGAAGCGCCTGTGGATGGTACCCCGTGGCGCGGGCGCGACCGAAGGCGCTTACGTGCGCTATCCACTCGGCGACATGTTGCGGCTGATCGCGCTGGAATCGCATTTGCACCGTGCCATCGTCATCGGCGAGGACCTTGGCACCGTGCCGGCCGACTTTCGCCAGGCGATCGCCGACAAGGGCGTCCTCGGTATTCGCGTGCTCTGGTTCGAGCGCGCCGCGGACGGCGGCTTCATCGCCCCGGCGGAATGGTCCGGCAAGGCCATGGCGACGACCAGCACGCACGATGTGCCGACCGTGGCGGGATGGTGGAGCGGGCGAGACGTGGAATGGCGTAAACGCGCCGGGCTCGACAATCCCGATGTCGACGAGGCGGCGCAGCGCGAGGTCGAGCGGGCGATGCTCTGGCGGGCGTTGTACGCGTCCGGCTCGGCGTGGAACGAGGACGCCCCGCCCGCGCCTGACGACATCTCGCCCGTGGTCGTAGCCGCGGCCCGGCATGTATCGCAGGCACCCGCGCCCCTGGCGGTCTTTCCCGTGGAAGATGTGCTCGGCCTTCACGAACAACCGAACCTTCCCGGTCCCACCGACGCGGTCCATCCCAACTGGCGCAGGCGAATGCCCGATTCGTCGTCGCGCCTGTTCGATGGCCCGATCGCCCACGCCGTATGCGCCGCGATCGACCAGACCCGGCATCGCGCATGAACGCTCCGCGTGCGCTGGCGCGCCTGCAGTTCCATGCGGGCTTCACCCTCGACGATGCGATCGGCGTCGTGGGCTACTACGCACGACTGGGCGTGAGCCATCTGTACGCGTCACCGATCCTGCGCGCGCGGGCCGGTTCAACCCACGGCTACGACGTCGTCGACTGCCACGAAGTGAATCCGGAGATCGGCGGGGAGGATGCCTTGCGTCGTCTCGTCGCGGCCCTGCGCTCGCGTGGCATGGGCCTGATCGTCGACATCGTGCCCAACCACATGGGCGTGGGCGTCGAGAACGCGTGGTGGATGGACGTGCTCCGCCACGGACGGGAAAGCCGTTACGCGGGGTATTTCGACATCGAGTGGCAGGCGCCCGATCCCTTGCTGAAGGGGCGCCTGCTATTGCCGATCCTCGGCGCGGGTTATGAGCAGACCTTGCGCGATGGCCATGTACGATTGGCGCGGCGGCGCAACGAATGGGTGCTGCGGGTCTATGACGATCACCTGCCGTTGTCGCCCGCCTCCTCGGCGACATTGGGCGAGGACGCGCAGGCCGTGCACGATCCGGAGACGAACGAGGGCAGGGCGTCGCTGCACGCGCTGATCGAACGGCAGCACTATCGCCTGGCGTTCTGGAAGCTCGCCAGCGACATGGTCAACTATCGCCGCTTCTTCGATATCAACGAGCTGGCGGGCTTGCGCATCGAGCGGACCGCCGTCTTCGAAGACACGCACAAGACGATCTTCCGGCTGTACACCGAAGGCTTGGTCGACGGTGTGCGCTGCGATCACGTCGATGGGCTGGCCGACCCACGCCGCTACTGCCGCCAGTTGCGTCACCGGTTCGAGACGCTGCGCACGAGGCGTCCACCGGATGCTCCGCGCGGCGCGGCCTACCTGGTGGTGGAGAAGATCCTCGCGCCGGACGAGACCCTGCGCCTCGATTGGCGCACCGATGGCACCACCGGTTATGAGTTCATGGACCAGGTGTCGGCCTTGCTGCACGACGAAAACGGCGAGGCGCCACTGACCGGTTTATGGCGCAAGCTCACGGGCGAAAGCACGGACTTCGGAACGCAAGCGGTGCGTGCGCGACGGCAGATCCTCGTGGACAGTTTCGAAGCGGAACTGGACCGCACGGCGCGAGCCTTGTTCGCCGCGGCGCGTGCCGATATCGCGACGCGGGATGTATCGCTGGCCGCCATTCGCCGCGTGCTGGTGGAGCTGCTCGTGCATTTCCCGGTATATCGCACCTATGCGAGGGGCGCCGGTCGCGATGCGTATGACGAAACGGTATTCTCGCGGGCCGTCGAAGGCGCACTGCGCACCAATCGTCTCGAAGACGGCGAGTTGCTCCATCTCGTCGCGCGATGGCTCGGCGGCGAGGCGCCGCGCTCGCTGCCACCGGGCCCGGTGCGTCGCGCCCGCGAAAGGGCGTTGGCGATGTTTCAGCAAGCCACGTCGCCGGTGGCCGCCAAGGCCGTGGAAGACACCGCCGGCTATCGGTATGGCCGTCTGCTGTCGCGCAACGAGGTGGGCGTCGATGCGGCGAGGCTGGCGATCGCTCCGGAACATTTCCATCGTCACTGCGCGGCGCGCGCCGCCACGCTGCCGAACAACCTGCTGGCTACCGCCACCCACGATCACAAGCGGGGCGAAGACCTTCGCGCGCGCCTGGCCGTGCTCTCCGAAGTGCCCCAACGGTGGATCGTGACGGTGGATCGCTGGCGCTCCCGCCACGCCGTGTTCCGCCAGCGCGCGGAAGGGCGGATGGCGCCATCGGCGGCGGATGAACTCATCCTCTACCAGATGCTGGTCGGTGCATGGCCCTATGGGCTGTCGCAGGACGACGTGGACAACGTGGAACGCTTCGCCACGCGCATCGCCGCATGGCAACGCAAGGCCTTGCGCGAAGCGAAGCGCTGGACCCGCTGGACCTCGCCGAACGAGCCGTACGAGGACGCCTGCGAGGATTTCCTGCGTAGCGTGCTGTCGGGCGAATCGGCGGCGGAAGTGGCGGCCTTCGCGGACTACATCGCCGCCCCCGGGGCGGCCAACGGACTGGCCCAGACCGTCCTGCGGCTGACGACGCCGGGTGTGCCCGACCTCTACCAGGGCACGGATTACTGGGATTTCAGCCTGGTCGATCCCGACAATCGTCGTCCCGTCGATTTCCTGGCCCGGGCCGTCTCCCTTGAACGCGACAGCGCGCCGTCGGACCTGTTGCCGGCATGGAGGGATGGCGCGATCAAGCAGGCGGTGATCGCTAGCTTGCTGCGGCTGCGCCAGGCCCATCCCGACCTGTTCGCGCGCGGCAGCTATCGTCCACTGGCGGCCGAGGGGCCGGCGGCGGGGCATCTCGTGGCCTTCGTTCGCGAATGGCGGGGACAGCGGCTGGCGGTCGCCGTGGCGCGGCATACCGCCGGGTGGCTGGCGGGAGCGGAAACGCCGGCGATCCCTGGCGAGCGGTGGGAGGGGACGACGTTGCGCTTGCCCGAAGGCCGATGGACGGGGGTGCTCACCGAGGGCCGGTTGGAAACGGCGGCGACCGGACGGGGTGCTCCGGCCAGTGCCGCGGCGGTGTTCGGCGGCCTGCCGGTCGCCGCCTGGATATCGCTCCGCGCTTCGTAGGATCGCCGATGAATCGGCTCCCACAAGAGCGCCCCGCTGCGGACCGACCGGTGGAGGATCGACCTATCCGGTGGGAGCCGACCCTATCGGCGGCGGGTGCCTGCCATGACCGGTGGGAGCCGACCCTGTCGGCGATGGTGCTTGCCATGACCGGTGTGAGCCGACTATGTCGGCGATGGGTGCTTGCCTCGAACTGGCCCGCTGCCGCGGGATCGCCGACAAGGTCGGCTCCCACCGAGCGAGGGGCGCTCAACCTCCCAGCGACCTCACCAGTTCGATGTAGTCGCGCATCGCATCCTCCCGTGGCACGCCTTTCAGTGCCGCCCAGGCCTCGTACTTCGCGGTGCCCACGAAATCGAAGAAGCCGGGCTTGTCGCCGCGGACGTCGCCCTCGGAACCCTGTTTATAAAGGGCGTAGATGCGCAGGAGGGTATCGTTATCGGGCCGTCGGCCAAGACGGGTGAGGTCCAGGTAAGCCTGCTCGAACTGGCTCTGGAGGTGGTCGGACATGGAGCGCTTCAAACCCGTGGCGCATAGGGATGGGGGGCTTTTAGCACGGCCCCCGGAGGCTGTCCATGATCCGGTTTCGGGCGGTCGACGCGATATCATGGGTGTTTCGCGAACGAGGTTGATCCCATGGCCCATCCGGCTGCCGTCCCCGTGCTGACCATCGACGGCCCGTCCGGCTCGGGCAAGGGCACCGTCAGTCGCCTGGTGGCCGAACGGCTCGGCTGGCGACTGCTCGATTCCGGCGCCCTTTATCGCGCCGTGGGTTATGCGGCGGGGGAGGAGGGCATCGACCTCTCCGACGCCGAGGCCGTCACGCGCTGCGCGCAGACCGTGAAGATCCGCTTCCAGGCCAGCCCGGACGGCGGGGAGACCCGGGTGCTGGTGAACGGCCACGATGCCACGGACGAATTACGCACGGAAACGGCAGGAGCGGCCGCTTCGGCCATCGCCGTCATCCCCTCGGTCCGCCAGGCCCTGGTGGACCTCCAGCACGGTTTCCGCAAGGCGCCGGGCCTGGTGGCGGACGGGCGGGACATGGGGACGGTGATTTTCCCCGATGCCGCCCATAAGTTCTTTCTTACGGCCAGTGCCGCCGAGCGCGCGAAAAGGCGCTATAAGCAGTTGAAGGATAAGGGCCTGAGCGTTACACTTACCATTCTCCAACGAGAGATCGAGGCACGTGACGAAAGGGATGCGTCGCGGCCGGTCGCCCCGTTGAAGCCCGCCGAGGGCGCCGTGGTGATCGATACCACCGGCATGCCGATCGAGACGGTGGTGGAAAAAGTATTCGCCGTGGTGCGTCCTTAAAACGCATCCGGCACAACCCCCGCGCACGCTGTGTGCGCGGGATATTGGCAACGGTGCAGGGTGGTTTCCCCAACAGGCTTCCCCCATGCGCCCACGACCGGTGGGTCCCCCGTCCGCTTGCGCTCGACAACCGAGGCAGACGCCGGGTACGACCTTTCATAACCCTGGAATCAACATGACTGAAAGTTTTGCCGAACTGTTTGAACAGAGCCAGCAGGCCATTTCCAAGCTGAAGCCCGGCTCCATCGTCACCGGTATCGTTGTGGAAATCCGCAACGACGTGGTGGTGATCAACGCCGGCCTGAAGAGCGAAGGCATCGTCCCCATCGAGCAGTTCAAGGACGAGTCCGGCGCGCTGGAAGTGGAAGTGGGCGACGAGGTCAAGGTCGCGCTCGACGCGCTCGAAGACGGCTTCGGCGAGACCAAGCTCTCCCGTGAGAAGGCCAAGCGTTCGATGGTGTGGGACGACCTCGAGCAGGCGTTCGACAAGGAAGAGACCATCACCGGCAAGATCTCCGGCAAGGTCAAGGGCGGCTTCACGGTCGACATCAAGGACGTCCGCGCATTCCTGCCGGGTTCCCTGGTCGACGTGCGTCCGGTCCGCGACCCGGTCTACCTCGAGGGCAAGGATCTCGAGTTCAAGATCATCAAGCTCGATCGCAAGCGCAACAACGTCGTCGTCAGCCGCCGCGCGGTTGTCGAGACGGAGTTCTCGGAAGAGCGCGAGAAGCTGCTCGAACGCCTGACGGAAGGCGCGGTCGTGAAGGGTGTGGTGAAGAACCTCACCGATTACGGCGCGTTCGTCGACCTCGGCGGCATCGACGGCCTGCTGCACATCACCGATATGGCGTGGAAGCGCGTGCGTCACCCGTCCGAAGTCGTCAACGTCGGCGACGAGCTGGACGTCCGCGTGCTCAAGTACGACCGCGAGCGCAACCGCGTGTCGCTCGGCCTCAAGCAGCTCGGCGACGACCCGTGGGTCGCCATCGCCCGCCGCTACCCGGTCGGCAGCCGCCTGTTCGGCAAGGTCTCCAACGTCACTGATTACGGCTGCTTCGTCGAGATCGAGCCGGGCGTCGAAGGCCTCGTGCACGTCTCCGAGATGGACTGGACCAACAAGAACGTCAACCCGGCCAAGGTCGTGCAGGTCGGTGACGAGACGGAAGTCATGGTCCTCGACGTGGATGAAGAGCGTCGCCGCATCTCCCTCGGTATCAAGCAGACCCGCTCGAACCCGTGGGAAGCGTTCGCCGCCATGCACAAGAAGGGCGACAAGGTGTCCGGCCAGATCAAGTCGATCACCGACTTCGGCATCTTCATCGGCCTGGAAGGCGGCATCGACGGTCTCGTCCACCTGTCCGACATCTCGTGGCAGGCATCGGGTGAAGACCTCGTGCGCAACTTCAAGAAGGGTGACGAAGTCGAGGCCGTGGTCCTGGCCGTCGATCCGGAGCGCGAGCGCATCTCCCTCGGCATCAAGCAGATGGAGCAGGATCCGTTCGGCCAGTTCATGGCCACGAATCCGCGCGGCACGGTCCTGACCGGCACGGTCCGCGAAGTCGACGCCAAGGGTGCGGTCATTGATCTCGGCGAAGGTGTCGAGGGCTACATTCGCGCGAACGATATCGCCAAGGAGCGCGTGGACGATGCCACGCAGTATCTGAAGGTTGGCGATGCGGTCGAGGCGAAGTTCACCGGCATGGATCGCAAGGGCCGTCAGCTCCAGCTGTCGATCCGTGCGAAGGACGAGGAAGATCTGGCCGATACCATGGCCGACTACCAGTCCGCCGCTGGTGGCACGACCAAGCTCGGCGCGCTCCTCAAGGAGCAGATGAACAAGGCCGACTAACCGTCGGGGGGGGGGGGGGGGGGGGGGGGCGGCGCGCCGGGGGGGGGGGG